>DASYUH010000004.1:0-90000 GCA_036001465.1 Candidatus Polarisedimenticolia bacterium | reverse complement strand
CGAGGGGCGAATGACAAGAGGACGCCACGCATGAGCAATGAAATCTTTCAAGCGATCGAACAGGTCGGCCGGGAAAAGGGAATCGAGGTCGACATCATCATCCAGGCCGTCGAGGACGCCTACGCGGCCGCGGCGAAGAAATACTTCCGCACCAAGGAGGACCTGGGTGCCAAGTTCGACCGCGAGACCGGCTCCCTCCTGGTCTTCGCCCGGAAGAAGATCGTCGAGGACGTGACCAATCCCGACCTCGAGATCTCGCCGGTCGAGGCCGAAGACCTGGCGCTGCCGGCCAATGACGAGGGGATCGTCGAGATTCACAAGCCCCGGGAAGAGCTGGCTCAGCTCGGTCGGATCGCGGCGCAGGCCGCCAAGCAGATCATCTTCCAGAAGGTGCGCGAAGCCGAGCGGGACAACGTCTACAAGGAGTACATCGGCCGGGTCGGCGAGCTGGTGAACGGCGTCGTCAAGCGGTTCGAGCGCGGCAACATCATCATCGATCTGGGCCGCACGGAGGGCCTGCTCCCCAAGAAGGAGCAATCCAAGGCGGAACGCTACAGCCAGGGGGATCGCATTCGCGCCGTCATCGTGGACGTGGACCGCAACGCGAAGGGTCCCCAGGTGATCCTGTCGAGGACCGACGAGCGCCTCCTCATCAAGCTGTTCGAGATGGAGGTTCCCGAAATCTACGACGGCACCGTCGCGATCGAGAGGGCCGTGCATGATTCCGGCGATCGCGCCAAGGTGGCTGTGCGCTCGAAAGACCGCGACGTCGATCCGGTCGGCGCGTGCGTCGGCATGAAGGGATCGCGCGTGCAGTCGATCATCCGCGAGCTGCGAGGCGAGAAGATCGACATCGTCGAGTTCTCTGACGACGTCAGCACCTTCGTGACCAACGCCCTCAACCCGGCCAAGATCAACCGCGTGCAGATCACGGACAGCGAGAACCGCACCCTCGAAGTCGTGGTGGACGACGAGCAGCTTTCCCTCGCCATCGGCAAGAAAGGCCAGAACGTGCGACTGGCTTCGCGGCTCGTCGGCTGGAAAATCGACATCAAGAGCGAGCAGGAGAAGAAGCGCGAGGTCGAGGCGGAAATGGAGCGGATGGCGCGGGACACGCGCGAGATGGCCACGCTCGAGGGCGTGAGCGAGAAGGTCCTGCAGAAGCTCCGCGAAGGCGGCATCGGCAGCCTCGACGGCATCATCGCCGCCCAGGTGGAAGGGCTGACGCAGATCCCCGGGGTCGGCCCCAAGACGGCCGAGAAGATCGTCGCCGCTGCGGAGGCGGGCCTGCAGGCGCGCGCCGAGCGCGAGGAGGCGGAGAGGCTGCAGCGGGAGCAGGAAGAAGCCGAGGCCGCCGCGCTCCAGGCCGAGGAGCAGGCGAGGCTGGCCGACGAGGCGGCTGCCATAGAGGCCGCGCGGCAGGAGGAGGCCGCGGCGGCCGCGGACGGCGCCGCGGCGGATTCTCAGGCCGAGGACGGCGGAGGGAACGGCGCCTCCGACCAGGAGTACGAGGACACGCAGACGAGCCCCGGAGACACGGAGGCGCCCGAGGGTGTGGATGAGGTGGGGCCTGCTTCCGATCACCGCGAGGAGTCCCTGGCG
Organism: Candidatus Polarisedimenticolia bacterium; assembly: GCA_036001465.1. Taxonomy (NCBI): domain Bacteria; kingdom Pseudomonadati; phylum Acidobacteriota; class Candidatus Polarisedimenticolia; species Candidatus Polarisedimenticolia bacterium. The sequence goes on along the minus strand of DASYUH010000004.1, from coordinate 88,398 downwards.
CCCGGTCCCAAGCCTGCCGGGGATGGGTCCGACCGGCGGACGGAGGACTGAACGATGGCCAAGATTCGGGTTGGACAACTCGCGAAGGAACTGAACCTCAAGGTCTCGGAGATCCTGGCGCGACTCCACGACCTGGGGGTCGAGGCGAAAACGAACCTGAGCACCGTCGAGGATGAGATGGCGGGGCGATTGCGCGCTTCCATGCCGCCCGCCGCCCCGAAGCCCGCCGAAGCTGTGATGCCCAAGAAGGTCGCCGCGAAACCCGCCGCCCCCCACGGCGCGGGGGCCGGAGACCCCGCGATGCGTTCGGTTCCCAAGCCCCCGGTGAAGGCGCGCCCCGCCGCGGCCCCCGTGAACACGGCCGCAGCCAAGTCGTCCGTCACGCCCTCCGCGGCGCTTCCGCGACCGTCCGCAGCGCAGGTCACCACTCCGGCCGGCTCGAAGACGCCGCCCTCCGCCGCGGGCCGGATTTCCGGGCCACCGAGGCATCCCGCGACGGCGGTCCCCGCGCGACCCCAGGCGCCGGCCGGCGCCCCGGGAGCCGCCCCGGCGCCGCCCAAAGCCGGGATCCCGGTGCGAAATTACGCCACGACCACCATCCGGCCGGCCGCGCCTGGGGTACCGCCGCGACCCCAGGTGCCGGGTTCCCTGGTGCGGCCGGCGGTGACCAAAGGTCCGGCGACGACCTCCACCCGGCCGGGACAGTCACCATCGACTGCGACCAGGCCTGTCTCCGGCACAGTTACCGGCCAGAGGCCCGGGGTTGCGGCACCGGCCCGGCCGCTGGTGGGCGTGGGACAGCCTCAGCGCGGGCCGAGGCCGGGGGGGCTCACCTCCCCTGTCCCCTCCTCGACGGGGGCGCGGCCGGTGGCCGGCTCACGCCCCAGCACGACGCCGACGCCGCTCAGACCCGCGGGGCGGGTGGAGCCGGCCAGGCATCAGGCGGGTGCCACCGCTTCATCGGCGACGGCGGCCTCGCCGAGCCCCAGGCCACACGCCGTCCCGCCGCCGCCCCCCAGGCCTGCAGTCCCCTCTCCTCCCGTGATCCCCGACGTGCTCCAGGAGATCACGATCACCGAAGGAGTGACGGTCAAGGAACTGTCCGAGAAGATGGACCGCAAGGCCAAGGACATCATCACCAGGCTCCTGGGACGCGGGATCATGTCGACGATCAACCAGCCGCTCGACGTCAACATGGCCAAGGAGATCTGCCGGGAGTTCGGTTTCGACGCGAAGGTGATCTCGTTCGAGGAGGAGGTGTCCCTCGAGCAGACCAAAGAGGCCGAACCGGCGGACCTGCGGCCGCGCGACCCGGTCGTGACGATCATGGGGCACGTCGATCACGGAAAGACCTCGCTGCTCGACGCGATCCGCGAGTCGAACATCGCCGGCGGCGAGGCCGGCGGGATCACGCAGCATATCGGCGCGTACCACATCCGCCGCAAGGAGCGCGGCATCACGTTCATCGACACGCCCGGCCATGAGGCGTTCACCATGATGCGGGCGCGCGGGGCGCGCGTGACCGACATCGTCGTGCTGGTGGTGGCGGCGGACGACGGCGTCATGCCGCAGACGATCGAAGCGGTCCATCACGCCCGGGCGGCCGGCGTGCCGCTGGTCGTGGCGATCAACAAGATGGACAAGCCCGGCGCGAATCTCGACCGGGTCAAGAAGCAGCTTTCGGACCAGGGGCTCCTGGTGGAGGACTGGGGCGGCGATGTGGTGGCCGTACCGATCTCCGCCAAGCAGAAGCTGGGGATCAACGAGCTCCTGGAGATGATCCTCCTCGTCGCGGACATCGGCGAGCTCAAGGCCGATCCCTCGTCCCTCGCATCCGGCGTCGTGCTCGATGCCCGGCTCGATCGCTCGCGCGGGCCGGTGGCCACCGTGCTGGTGCAGCGCGGCACGCTGCGCATCGGCGATCCGTTCATCGCCGGCGCCATCCACGGCAAGGTACGCGCCATGTTCGATGACCTCGGACACCGCGCCCGCGAGGCCGGGCCCTCCATTCCGGTTGAGGTCCTCGGCCTGGAGGGGGTCCCGGAGGCAGGCAACCCGTTCCAGGTCCTCGAGGACGAGTGGAAGGTCCGGCAGATCGGCGCCTTCCGCCAGCAGAAACTGCGCCAGGAAGCGATGGCGAAATCGTCGCGGCTCACCCTCGATCACCTGTACCAGCAAATCAAGGAAGGGACGGTCAAGGAGCTGCCCCTGGTGGTCAAGGCCGACGTGCAGGGCTCCGTGGAGGCCCTCGCCAAGAGCCTCAATGACCTGCCGTCCGACAAGGTCAAGATCAAGACCATTCATGCAGGATCCGGAGCCATCACCGAGACCGACGTCCACCTGGCCTCGGCGAGCAACGCCATCATCATCGGTTACAACGTCCGGCCGGAGCGCAGCGCCCAGGAGCTCGCCGAGAAAGAGAAGGTCGACATCCGGCTGCACTCGGTGATCTACGACATCACCAACGAAATCAAGAACGCCATGCTCGGGCTCCTGGATCCGGAGGCCAAGGAGGTCTACCTCGGGCGCGCCGACGTGCGCCAGGTGTTCAAGGTACCCAAGGTCGGAACGGTCGCCGGCACCTACGTGTCGGACGGCAAGATCACGCGGAGCGCCGAGGTCCGCCTGCTGCGCGACAACGTCGTCGTCTACACCGGCAAGGTGGCCTCGCTGAGGCGATTCAAGGACGACGCCAGCGAGGTCAAGTCGGGTTACGAGTGCGGCATCGGCCTGGCCAACTTCAACGACGTGAAAATTGGCGATGTGATCGAGGCGTTCAAGGTCGAGAAGATCGCCGTCAAGACCCTCTAGGAGCCTGTCCGAGTGTCGGCCCGGCTCCCGGCCAGCAGGGCCCGGTCGGACCGACGGGGCGGACGTCGTGAACGTGGGCCTGTGCGTCATCGAGATTCGCCTTCCCGGAGTCGCCTCCCTGAAGGAGAAGCGCCAGGTCCTGCGCAGCCTGAAGGACGGGTTGCGGCGGCACTACAACGTCTCGGTCGCCGAGATCGATCACCAGGATCTGTGGCAGCGCGCGACGATCGGCATCGTCGGGATCGCCGCCGCTCGCGTCCCCCTGGAACAGACGTTCGCCTCGATCCAGGGTGAGGTCGAGCGCAAGGTGCCGGGAGACGTATTGAGCTGCGACGTCGAGTATCTCACCTAGTCGCCCGTCCGCCCCGGCGGATCCGACCCGACGGGGATCGGCCGCCACGAGGAATGCCTTGAGCACACGCACCGACCGGGTGTCCGATCTGATCAAGGGCGAGGTCTCGCGCCTGCTCCTGCGCGAAGTGCGCGATCCACGCGTAGGCTTCGTCACCATCACCGGAGCCACCGTCAGCCCCGATCTCAAGAACGTGCGCGTGTACGTCAGCATCCTCGGAGAGCCGCAGGCCCGGCAGGCCTCCATCAAGGCGCTCAACAGCGCCTCCGGGTTCTTCAAGCGCGCCCTGTTCAAGAACCTCGGGTTGCGGTTCGCGCCGGCCGTCCGGTTCGAGCTCGACGAATCGCTCGACCAGGGAGACCGGATCGAGCGCGTCCTGCAGCAGATTCATCAGGGCGGGCGCGGGGCGGCGCGGCCCGACGACGAGGAGGAGTAGATGACGGCCGCGACGATGGACGGCGTCCTGCTGGTGGACAAGCCCGAGGGCCCGACCTCGCATGACATCGTGGCGATCGCGCGGCGGGCGCTGGGGGTGAGCCGGATCGGCCATGCCGGCACGCTCGATCCGATGGCGACGGGCCTTCTGGTCCTGATGATAGGACGGGCGACGCGCCTGGCCACTTTCCTGTCCGGCATGGACAAGACGTATCGCGGCACGCTCAAGCTGGGCGTGGCCACCGACACCTTCGATCGCGACGGGACTCCTGCCGGCCCGCCCCGGCCCGTGCACGTCGACGAGTCGGCGCTGCGCACGGCCTTCGAGACGTTCCGGGGCACGGTCAGCCAGGTGCCTCCGGTCTTCTCCGCCAAGAAGGTGCGTGGCACGCCGATGTACCGGCTGGCGAGGCGCCACAAGCCGGTCTCCCCCACGCCGACGATGGTGACGTTCCGGCGACTCGAGTTCCTCGGGCTCCTGGGAGAGGAGGTCTCCTTCGAGGCCCAGGTCTCCGCCGGGACCTACCTCAGGTCGTTCGCGCACGACCTCGGTGAGATGCTGGGGTGCGGTGCCCACCTGCACTCGCTGCGACGGACGGCCGCGGGGCCGTTCACGCTTCAGGGTGCGCTGACCCCGGATGAAATCCGGACGCTCGGCGCCGGGGCGGCGGGACGCGCCACGCCGATGGATGAGATCCCCCTGGGCATTCCCACCCTGGTCCTGACCGCGGCGGGCATCCACGCGATTCGGCATGGACGACCCTGCGGCCTTGGCGAGGTGGCAGCGCCCCGCCCGCCGCTCCCCCCCGGGCGTTGCCGGCTGAAGGGACCGGAGGGTCGCCTCATCGGCATCGGGGAGGTGCAGCTCCCCGCCCCCTCCGAGGCGAGGCCCGTCATCCGGCCCCACATCGTGTTCGGAGGGTAGGAGCCCGCCCCCCCCATTGGGACGCTCTCATCGGCCCCCGGACAAGCGCTTTACAGCCCCCTGGACCTGTGCTAGAGTGACGCCCTCCCGATGCGCTTCGAGCGACCCGGATCATCGGAACGAGAAGGCAGATGGCGCTGACGAAAGACCGGAAGACCGAGATCATCAGTTCCTTTCAGGCTCACCCATCGGACACCGGGTCACCCGAGGTCCAGATCGCGATCCTGAGCCGCCGGATCGAGGACCTGACCGATCATTTCAATTCGCATGCCAAGGATCATCATTCCCGCCGCGGCCTTTTGAAGATGGTCGGGACCCGGCGTCGCCTTCTGGACTATCTGAAAGATCGGAACGCTGAGCGCTACCGGGACTTGATCAAGAAACTCGGGATCCGCAAATAGGAAGGCGGCGATCCCGGGCGACGGCACCCGCAGCGGTTTCCACGCGCACCGGATGGCACCGTTCAGACGTGACGAACGACTCCGGGGATTACTTGAAGGGAAATCTGGCTTCCTCCTACTTTCCTATCCTTCAGTCTTCCCTTCCCCCGGCGGTGCCCAGGGTCTCGCGTCGAATCCGTCCTCGATCGCCGTCATGGTGCAAAGCTGCCTTCCACTCATCGCCGCGGGTGCCTGAGCGCCCCGGCCCGGACCGCCCCCGAGCGCTGACGGCTCGCCCGGTCTGATTCAGGAGGACGATTTGACCACGACACGCACCCTCGATTTTGGCGGCAGGCCCCTGACGATCGAGACCGGCAAAGTGGCCCGGCAGGCCGACGGCGCCGTCACCGTGCGCTACGGCGACACGGTCGTTCTGGTCACGGCCACCGCCGATCGCCGCGAGAGACCCGGAGTCAGCTTCCTGCCTCTCACCGTCGACTACCGCGAAAACACCTATGCCGCCGGGAAGATTCCCGGCGGTTTCTTCAAGCGCGAGGGCCGGCCGAACGAGAAGGAGACCCTCACGTCCCGCATGATCGATCGCCCCATCCGCCCCCTGTTTCCGAAGGGCTGGTCGTTCGAGACGCAGGTGATCGCCCTGGTCCTGTCGGCCGACCTGGCCAACGACCCGGACGTCCTGGCCATCACGGGCGCTTCGACGTCGCTGTACCTCTCGGACATACCGTTTTCCAAGCCGATCGCCGCGGTCCGCGTCGGGTTGAACGAGACGGGCTACGTCCTCAACCCGACCTACGAACAGATGGAGTCGAGCCGGCTGGACCTGATCGTCGTCGGCAGCGCCTCGGACATCGTCATGGTCGAGGCTGGCGCCAGCGAAGTCTCGGAGCGCGAGATGCTCGAGGCGATCTGGTTCGGACAGGGACACTGCCGGACGCTGGTCGGGCTTCAAGAGGATCTGAGGCGCGAGGTCGGCAGGCCGAAACGGGAGGCGAAGGCCAGGGAGTTCGACAAGGACCTGTACCGCCAGCTCGAGGAGGCCGTCAGGGCCCCCCTGTACCAGGCGATGAAGATGCCCGTGAAGATCGAGTCCTATCGCGCGGTGGCCGCCCTGATGGACGCCCAGATCCAGGCGATCCCCGAAAGCGAGCCGCAGCGGCGCGCCGAGGCCGGGCTGATCCTGAACGACCTGCACAAGAAAATCGCGCGCCACGAGCTCCTGGACGAGCGCCGGCGCTTCGACGGCCGCGCCGCCAACCAGGTCCGCAAGGTCACCTGCGAGGTCGGCGTGCTCCCCCGGACGCACGGCTCGGCCCTGTTCACGCGCGGCGAGACGCAGGCGCTGGTCACCTCGACCCTCGGGACCTCCGAGGACGCGCAGCGGCTGGACTGGCTCGAGGGCGAGTCCGAGAAGCGCTTCATGCTGCACTACAACTTCCCCCCCTTCTCCGTGGGAGAGGTCAAGTTCCTGCGCGGTCCCGGCCGGCGTGAAATCGGCCACGGTGCCCTCGCCGAGCGGGCGCTCCTGCCCCTGATGCCGGGAGAGGACGAGTTCCCCTACACCATCCGGCTGGTGTCCGACATCCTCGAGTCCAACGGCTCCTCGTCGATGGCCTCGATCTGCGGCGGATCGCTGTCGCTGATGGACGCCGGCGTGCCCCTGCGCTCCGCGGTCGCCGGCGCGGCCATGGGCCTGGTCAAGGAAAAAGACAGCTACGTGATTCTCACCGACATCGCGGGGGTCGAGGACCATTACGGCGACATGGATTTCAAGGTGGCCGGCACGCGGGAGGGGATCACCGCCCTGCAGATGGACATCAAGATCGACGGGATCAGCAAGGGGATCATGGACCAGGCCCTCTCCCAGGCGCGCGCGGCACGGATGCAGATCCTGGACGCCATGGACGCCACCCTCTCCAGGCCGCGCGCGAACATCTCGACGTTCGCCCCGCGCATCTTCACGATCCGCATCAACAAGGACAAGATCCGCGAGGTGATCGGACCGGGCGGCAAGATGATCCGCTCGATCATCGAGAGGACCGGCTGCAAGATCGACGTCGAGGACGATGGCCGCATCAATATCGCCTCGGTCGACGAGGGCTCGGCGCTCAAGGCGATCGAGATCATCAAGGAGATCACCGCCGAGGCGGAGGTCGGCAAGACCTACCTGGGCAAGGTCACCCGCATCGCCAACTTCGGGGCCTTCGTGGAGATCCTTCCCGGCATGGAAGGGCTACTCCACATCTCCGAGGTCGCGGAGCACCGCGTCAAGGAAGTCCAGGACGAGATCAAGGAGGGCGAGGAGATCCTGGTGAAGGTGATCGACGTGGACGGCGATCGCATCCGTCTGAGCCGCAAGGCGGTGCTGCGCGACAAGCGGATCGAGGCGGGGGAGCCGGCGGGGCCGGAGCCCGTTGCGGCCGAGCGCGGCCCCGGAGGATCCCGCCGCCCGTTCGGAGGCGGCGGGGGCTCGGGCGGCCACGGCCGCAGGCACCACTCGTCCCGCAACCGCTAGAGAGATCCCGGCCGTCCCCCGGACGACGAACGGGCTGAGCCCCGGGAGCGCATGTGACCCAGAAGCTCGGCGAGTGGCTGATCGGCAAGGGGAAGCTCACCGAGGAGCAGCTGCAGCGCGGGCTGCACGACAAGGCATTCTTCGGCGAGCGGCTGGGCCACAGCCTCATCAAGCTCGGGTTCATCGACGAGGACACGCTCGGCGAGTACCTCGCCGAGATCGCCCGCACGCGCTACGCGCCCGCCCGGCGCCTGGAGACCGTATCGGCCGAAGTCATCGCCACCGTGCCGGGGCGCCTGGCCGCCAAGTACTGCATCGCGCCGATCGCCATCGAGGGGCGGCGGCTGCACCTGGCGATGCGCGATCCCAAGGACCTGATCGCCCTGGACGAGATCGCCTTCCTCACGGGGCTGCCGATCGAACCGTATGTCGCAACCGAGTTTCGCCTGATCCAGGCGATTGAGCGCTACTACGGCATCAGCCTCGGAACGAAGGCGATCCCGGTGGCCCCCGGGCCGATCGAGCCTCAGCGGGCGAGGGTCGCGGCTCCTCTGAAGTCGGCGGCGCCAAAGCCTCAGCTGCCCGAAATCGGGCTCGATGGCCTGCCGCTCAATGCCGACCCGGGTGACCTCGACCAGCCGTTCATGGATGTCTCCCCGGACGTGTCCCCACCGGGTCTGGAGTCGTCCGGACCGCTCCCCCGCTCCCTGCACGCATGGAGGGAGGAGACGCCCGACGCCGCAGTCGGGGAGAACCGGCCCGCCGCCGCGCCGCCGCCCGTCCCCCCCCGTCCGGCGTCGCCGTCGCCCGTCGTGCTGCCTGCCGGGCCGCCGACAGTGACCCGTCCCATCGCGGTCGGGCCGGCATGGTCCGGAAGCCGGTCGTCCGGCGCCCAGGCGGTCCCGGCCACGCCTCCGGTGCTGGCCATCGAGACGGTTTCCGCCAGCCTGCGCGAGGCCGAGACGCGTGACGACGTCTTCGATGCGGTTCTCGATTTCACGGCCACCAGGTTTCTGCGCGCCGCCCTGTTCGTGGCCCAGCCCGACCGTGTCCTGGGGTGGAGCGGGCGCGGCGGGGGCCTCGCACCGACGAGGGTCCGGAACGTCATCGTGCCGCTCGATCGGCCCTCGCTCTTCCTGTTCGTCCGCTCCGGCGCCGACTACTTCTACGGCCCGGTCCCCGACCTGCCGGCCAACGCCAAGTTCTATCTCGACCTCGGGTGTCCCCCACCGGCGCGCGTGCTGCTCATGCCGCTCACCATCGCCGAGCGGCCGGCGGGCATCCTGTATGCGGACAACGGCCCCGACTCGTCCATGGCTCCCGACGTCCAGGAATTCCGTCGTCTGCTGAAGAAGGCGGCGATGGCGCTCGAGATCCTGATCCTGCGCAACAAGATCATGATGATCTAGGATCCTGGCCGGGACATGACCGTCATGCCGGAGCCGCTTCCGAGCCTCACCGAGGTCGAGCAGGGGCTCCTCCTCGACCTTGCGCGTCGATCCATCGCCGCCGGCCTCTCTGGCGGATCCGCCCCCACACTCGACGATCCGCCGGCGCGCCTGCGCCGCGAGCAGGGGGCCTTCGTGAGCCTCCATCGGGGCCGGACCCTGCGCGGCTGCGTCGGAATGGTGTCACCGGGGGGGCCGCTCGCCGAAACCGTGGCAGCCTGCGCCGTCGCCGCCGCCACGCAGGACCGGCGCTTCGATCCGATCCGCTCCTCCGAGCTCGCGGGGCTGACCATCGAGATCTCGGCGCTCGACGTTCCGTTCCGCGTGCGCGAGCCGTCCCAGATCACGCTCGGACTCCACGGACTGATGGTGAGCGCCTCAGGCCGGCGCGGCCTCCTCCTGCCTCAGGTCGCCGTCCAGCAGGGGTGGGATGTCCTGACGTTTCTCGAGGAGACCTGCCTCAAGGCGGGTCTGTCGAGAACCGCGTGGAGAGAAACGGCTGAGGTCGAGGCCTTTTCCGCCCAGGTGTTCGCGGAGGCCGGGCGGGCGGGTCAGTAGACGACGATCGAGTCCCCGATCTCGATCTCGCGGACCGACTGCAGGATCTTGGCGGTCGCGGTCTTCTTCTCGGTGTAGATCACCACCATCTGACCGATCGTCTTGGCCGGGGGAATGTTGTCGTTGTCATCCTTCCAGATCGGCCGGCTCTGGTAGCGGTTGTTCTTGATCGTGTAGTTGTATTTGACTTTCGGAAACTTGTCGTACGGCTCGGTCGGCAGGAACACCGTCAGGAAGTCCCCCGCCTTCAGCCCATCGTCGTACCCCATGTCGATGTCGACGAGCTGCCCCGCCGACGCCCGCTCCTGGCTGTCCCCCACGTGCACGACGTAGCCCGTCGGCTTGTCGGGCGACACCACGGTGAGCCGGTTGAACTCCGGGACCGCCTTCGAGGGGATCGGGGTCACCAGGAGCGGGACCAGCGCGTCTCCCGTCCGGATCTCGTCGCAGGCCATGGAAATCGTGGCGATGGCCGTCGTCTCCTGGGCCGCCAGGACTCTCACCGAGCCAAGCCGCTTGTAGTAGTAGCCGAGGAACTTGTGGGTGACCGGGTGCCGGACCTCCCCCTCGCGGATCACGGCGCTGTACTCGGTGCCGGTCTCCATGTGACCGTTGCTCTGGCCGCGATTCAGGTAGACGATGTCCCCCTCGGTGAGCCCCATTTTCGCCTCGTCTTCCTGATTGGCGATGAAGTAATCGGGCTTCGCTTCGCGCGGCGCGATGTAGCCGGAGCAGCGCAGGTCGTACTCGTCGGTCAGCATCTCGAGCTTCGGAAGGGTGCGGGCGGCGTGCGCCGTGTCCGAGTCCTTCGGCGCCGGGGCCCCGGCTTCCGGTCTCTCGGCCGCCACCTCCGGGCCCTCGGTCGCCGGCTCCTCGGTCGGCTCCGGACCGGTCGGCGCGACGGGCGGGGCGCCTTCCTGGCCCTGCGGCACGATCTCCCCGACCACCGTCGGCCGCGCCGGAAGGAGCAGCGGGTCGCCCGGGTAGATCCAGTGCGAGTCCAGGATGTAGCGGTTCTCGTTCCAGATCTGCGGCCAGAGATACGGATTGCCGAATACCAGGTCGGCCAGGTCCCACAGGGTGTCGCCCGGAACGATGATGTGCAGCGTGGCATCGGGAGGGAACGACTCCGGATCGGGGGGATCGTACGGCGTCCAGTGATCGCCGACCTTCTTGAGGTTCGTCGGAGGCGCCGTCGAGCCGGGCTGCAGCGCGACCCCTTCACTCCTGCTCCTGCCGTGCTTCCGGCCAACCGGGCGGGTGGACTCATCCGCCTGCCGGCCCTCCTCCTGCCCCCGGCCCTCGACCCCCGGCGCGGAGGACGGAGTGCCCTGCGTCTCCTGCGCGGCCGGACGGGCCGTCCCGATGAAACTGCCTGCCAGAACGAGAGCCGCCGCCGACATCAGAAACGCCACGCGCGCTTTGTGCATTCTCCGATCTCCTGACGGCCTGCCGTGTCGAGGACGGCGGGGCGCCCCGGCTACAAAAATATGTGTCGAATCCCCGAAGTCAAGGAGAGAGCGCCGGATGGATGCGCTGCGCCACGGCTGCGATTACGGAGTTGAAATGCGCGGCGCCCGGGGAGCCCGAGGGCTGCCCGCCGGTCAATTCGCGGCATGGCCCCAGAGGAGATCCTGCAGGCCCTTCTCGGCCTCCGGGCAGTGCCCCCCGGACAGGCTGATCGCCTCGCGGTAGATGGCCTCCGCCTCCTGAGGCCTGCCGGCCTCGGCGCTGATCCGGCCGAGCACGACGCGCGGCGCGCAGGCGCGGGGATCGATGCGCAGCGCGCTCCGGATCTCGGCCGCGGCCTGCTGTCCCATTCCGCGCCGGTGGTACAGCAGAGCGAGGTCGGATCGCAGCTTGAGATCGCGGGGGGCGCCGTCGATCGCCTTGCGGTAGTCCTGGATCGCGTCGTCGATCTTCCCCTGCCGGGCCAGGAGGGCGCCGCGAGCCCGCAGCGAGGGGACCGCGAGAGGTCCGCTGCGCTCGGCGGCCGCCCAATGGCGCAGGGCACCCGGCTCATCCCCCTCCGCCAGCAGGTGGAGCGCGAGCCCCTCCCTGGCGGCGCCCATGGACGGATCGTGGCGCAGCGCCGTCTCGAATTCGGCCTGCGCCTCGCCGCCGCGCCCGGCCCGCGCCAGGACGAGCCCAAGGTCGTAATGGATGACGGGGTTTTCGGGGGCCTGCGCCAGGGCGGCGCGGAACAGGGTCTCGGCCGCCGCGTCCGCCCCCGTGATGCCGAAGAAGAGGGCGGCGTTCACGGCTGCGACCGGGACCGGACGGCGCGGCAGCAGACGGCGCAGGAACGCCGGCGCCGGATCCGCCCGGGCCGCCTCGGCATTCCGGATCTCCCGCAGGATCCGGTCTCCCAGCGTCTTGTCGGCACGATCGATCGCCTCCGGCCCTCCGACCCCGCCTCCCGCGGGCTTCCGCATGAAGACACTGGCGGCGAGGTCGACGTACACCAGGCGCCAGTCCGGGCTGTCCGCCAGGTAGCGAAGCAGGACCGAGGCCTCCGGACTGTGCCTGTGGCTCCAGAGCACCGTCCCCGCGCCCAGTTTTCGCGCGGTCTCCTCGAACAGCACGGGGTCACGCTCCAGGGCGAGGTAGGTTCGAAACAGCGTCTCATCGTGCACCTCCAGGCGGCCGTCGATGAAGGTGCGGCGCGCCGGATGCCAGCGCCATGCAAGAAACCCCCCCATGGTCATGTCGTGGATCACTTCCCCCTGCGGCTTCTCCCTGAGCACGAAGTCCGCCGCCCCCTCCGGATAGAGGCCCGGAGCCGGTCCGCTCCCGAAATAGCGCTGCGTGCCGTCCCGCTCGTAGAACCGGTTGGACCAGGTGTCGGCCAGGAAGAAGACCGTGACGAGGAGAACCCCCAGGGCGCCCGCGCTCGACGTCCGGCGGATCCAGACCCGTCCCGTCCCCCGTGTGCCGGCAAGGCGCTCCGCCCTCTCCGTCAGCACCGCCTGGAGCGACGGGACGGCGCAGGGCAGGGAGGCGAGCGCGAACAGCGGGATGTTGCGGCGGGCGAGCAGGGCCAGGACGAACAGGCCCCCGAGCGACAGCGCATCGGCCGGCCGCGCCGCTCTGCGGCCCAGGACCATCCCCGCGATCGCCATCACGGCGAGGAGCGCGAAGGCGGCGATCGAGGTGGTCGGGCCGAACCCGCCGAAGGGGGCCTGAAACTCTGCAATATTGCGTGCGTAGATGTTGTCGGCGGCGATCCGCTCGAACAGGAGCCGCCAGGGGAGGACCCATCCCGCGAAACCGAACGGTGTGACGGCGGTCGCCGCGAACGACAGCACGGCGATTCCCGCCAGGCGCGCGGCCGGCGCGGAGGGACTTGCCGCGGCGGCCCGGACTCCCGGGCGGCGGGCTTCGATCAGGTCGCCGGCGGCCGTGAGGCCGAGGACCATCAGCCCGACGACGTACAGGGCGTGGCAGTTGGCCCAGAGCGCGAGCAGGGCCGGGAGGAGCCAGAGCAAGCGCGGATGCCTGTCGCGCTCCTCGAGGATGGCCAGGAGGGCGGCGAGGAGGAGGAACGACGCCACCTCCGGGCGCGGGCTGAACCGTTCCTGGGAGGCGAGCACGGCGACCAGGCCGAGCGGCGCAAGGAACGCCGTCGAGACCCCGCGGCGCAAGGCGGTCGAACCCATCAGGAGGAAGGCGCCCGCCACGCAGCCGATCTTCAGGAGATCGATGCCGAGCCAGCCGCCGGCGCGGTAGGCGGTGGCCAGCGCGATCTGGAACAGCCAGTGAAGATCGGTCCAGGGCCTGCCGGCCGACGTGTAGGTGAGATCATCGAGACGCGGCACCCGGCCCTCGCGCAGGATCCGCTCCCCCGCCAGGAGGTGCCAGTGCAGGTCGACCTCCGCCAGCTCCGTCAGGCAGAACGATACGCAGAGGAGCGCGATCAGGAGCAAGGCGGTCCGGGACAGCCGATCAGTCATGTGCGGTGCCGGGGTCCTTCTCGGGACGGCAGACCGACAGGCTCGTATCGCCGTAGCGATACGTTCTGGATGGGGAAAGGCCGGCCACGGCCGGCGCCACGGCCGCGGATCGGTGCTCCAGAATCAGCAGGCCGCCCGCCTCGAGGAGTCGGGCCGCGAGACGCAGAGCGCCCTCGAGGGACGGCTCGTCGTAGGGGGGATCGAGAAACATGATGTCGAAGCGGGCCCCGGATCTCCCGAGGTCGCGCAGCAACGCGGAGACCTCTCCTGCGAGGATCTCCGAGGAACCGGACCAGGGGCCGAGGCCGAGGTTGTCGCGGATCAGCCGCAAGGCCCCGCGCTGCCGCTCCAGGAAGACGACCCGCGCGGCCCCTCGGCTGAGGGCTTCGCATCCGACGGCCCCGGTGCCTGCGTAGGCGTCCAGGAAGCGCGACCCGGGCACGCGCCCCCCCAGAATGTCGAACAACGCCTCACGCACCCTGTCGGCGGTCGGCCTGATCCGGAGGCGACCCGGGGCCTTCAGGCGCCGCCCCCTGGCCTCCCCGCCCGTGACTCGCAATTGAGAGCCCGCCCTCCGCTCTATCTCCTGCGGGGTGTGGATTATACACCGCAGCCGGCGATCCCTCCTTTCTTGACTTCCGGGGATCTCGCCGGTACGATGTCGCGTAACTCTTTCAGGAGCTTGGAGTTTTTCTTGAAGGTCAGGTTGAGGGAAGACCCGACAAGGTGATGCGCCGGCTGATGCGTGCGGGCCTTCTGGCCTCCGTTCTTCCCTCCTTCTACGCCGGTATCGCGCTCCTTCTCAATCCTCCCGGAGCCTCCGCCGCCCTGCTCGCCGTCCGGCCCGGGCCGATCGACCGGCCGCTGCATCTCACCGCGGGCGACTTCAACCGGGATGGCTTCGACGACCTCGCCGTCGCCAACTATCAGGCCGGCACGGTCACGATTTTGATCAACCAGAAGGACGGCACCTTCGCGACGCAGAAGGACTCACCGTTCAGCGTGGGGCCGGCCAGCATCGCCTCCCCATCGTCCGGCCCTCTGTTCCTGTCCAGCGCCGACCTGAACCCGGAGGATGTGGACTCCGATCGCGTGAGCAACGTCCTCGACAACTGCCCGAACGTCTACAATCCGCCCGCGAGCGGGACGACGCAGACGGACAGCGACGGCGTCGTCTGCAGGATTCCCCCGATCGACCCGGATTGCAGCGAGGACTCGGACTGCGACGGGGTCCCGGATTTCAATTCAACCACAGGGGTCCTGGACAATTGTCCCCTGATCCCCAACCCTGGACAGGAACTGGAGGTGGCGGAGGGCCCCGACGGCATATGCAATAACGAGGACGACAATGTCTTTCTGTACCGCGACGATGGGGTGTGCGGCGCTCCGGCAGAGAACAAAGTGTCGAAGGTGGGCGCCGCCTGCTCGCGCAGCCCCGATCTGGTGATCGTCGAGGCGACCGGCGGCGGACTGGACCTCGGCGTCGCGCGCATACGCGTCAACGACCGGACCGGGGGGATGCGAAGCCGCAATTCGCTGCCGACCAGTCTCGGACCGGCCCAGGCCATGCTCGCCGATTTCAACGCCGACCGGAGGGCCGACCTGCTGATCTCCAGCAGTGGCTCCGACACCGTGCGGTATTTTCCGGGGACTGCGGACGGCGAGTTCGGTGCCACCCAGATCATCACGACGGGAGACGGCCCGGAAGGGATGGCGGCGGGTGATTTCGACGCGGACTTGGATCTCGACCTGGCCGTCGCCAACCGCAGCGCCGGGACGATCGGGGTGTACACCAACAGCGGAACGGCCCTCCCGCTGACCGTCTCCACGACGCTCCCGGCCCGGCCGGGCCCGACCTTCCTGCTCGCCGCGCCCCTCGCGACCGGGGACGCGTGCGACGCGCTCGTCGCGCTCGACCAGGGGCTGCCGACCTGCTCCTCCAACAGCACGAATGCCGGCGTGTTGTGCAAGGTCGACATCGATTGCCTGGGAGGCGGTACCTGCGTGTCCGCGACGGCGGACGTCGGCACGATCGAAGTCTTCACCAACGCCTCCTGCGCGCTCGCCGGACCGCTCGCCCTGACAACGACCATTACGCTGGGGGCCGGCCACAGGCCGCGCGGCGGTGTCCTCGCCGATCTGGACGGGGACTGCAAGGCCGATCTGGCGGTGGCCGATTTCACCGGAGGCCAGGTCCTCATCTATGCGGGCGACGGCACCGGCGGGTTCGTCCCCGCGGCCACCCCGGCCCTCACCGGCCTGTCCAGCCCCTCGGCGCTGGCCCTGCTCAATTACGACCCCGACACCGGTCCCGCTCCCGATCTCGCGGTCCTGTCCTACGCCGACAACCGCGTCGACCTGTTCCACAATGACGGTGTCCCCGCAGCCGGCTGCGTCCCCGGGGCGCTGGCGTTCAGCGCCGCACCCACGAATCCGGTCTCACCGTGGAAGAGCGTCCTGGCGATTTCGATCTTCCCCGCCGATGTCTCGGTGGGACAGGATCTGGCGATGTTGAGCTCGTCTCCGCCCCGGATCGATGTCCTGTCCGGAACCGGGACCACGTTCCGGACGTTGCCGCCGGAGCCGCTCACGAAAATCTCCACGGCCAGCGGCATGGCCCTGGCCGATCTGCGCCAGGACGGGGCCCTCGACCTGCTCGTCCTCGACGGCCCCGGGAACCAGGTGGAGGTCGTGACCAGCGAGCCGACCGGGCTCCAGGTCGAGGGGGCCGTCCAGAGCGTCGGCGCCAATCCTGTCGCCGCCTCGGTGGAGCCGCTCGTCCTGCACAGCGACGACTACGACCAGGACGGCGTCCCGAACGTGGACGACAACTGCCCCACGCGCTACAACCCGGCCGGGTGCCCGTCCTACGACAAGACTGGCTACCCGGAGTGTTTCCTGGACACGCCCTGCGAGGACCAGAACCAGCCGGAGTTCGCCACGTGCCTCAATCCCGATCCCGTGACGCTGCAGTGCGACGGCGACGCGAACGGCGTCGGCGATCAATGCCAGGTCCTCGATGCCGACTGCCAGAGCGTCGACACCGACCAGGACAACATCCCCGATTACAATCCGATCACCAAGCTCGTCGACAACTGCCCCTTCACCGGAAACGGCACCCAGTCGGACGGGGACGGCGACGGTATCGGCGACGCCTGCGACGGCGGCATCTGCATCAACACGTGCCTGGGCGGCGTGCGGAACAAGGCGGCCTGCAAATCCGACGTCGACTGCGATCCGCCGGTCAACGACATCGTCACGGTCAACGCGGGGGACGGGTCCCCCGGCTCCGGAGCTCTGTCGTTCCTGATCGGCGACGCCTCCGGCGGTTTCCGTCCGGCCCCCGCCTCCTGGTCCTCGGTCACCGGTCTCTCGAACCCCGTGGCCGCAGCGGTGGGGCATCTGGCTTACGACTGCGTGCCCAACACGACGTTCGGGCCCACCTGCAGCTCCAGGTCGCAGAACGACCTCGTCGTGATGGAACAGGGGGCGCCGGGGAGCGGTGACGATGCCCTCAAGCTCTTCTATGGGAACGGCAGCGGATCGTTCACCCCCCCGCTGGCGCCCGTCGCGCCCCAGACCTCTCTCGTGGGCGACCCGACGCGGCTGCTCATGGCGCCCGACCAGAGGGTGTGCGCGAACCCGTGGGTCAGCCCCACCGATCCGCGCTCCCGCTTCGATCGGGACATGACGACGCCCGTCCTGGCGGCGCTCGAGCCGGGCACGTCCAGCCTGGGGATCATCCTGCCGGGCAGCCTGGACCTGCTGGCGCCGCCCGGAAATCCGAACCCCCTGCCGATCGCGTTCCCTCCGGTGGACGTCCAATTCGTCGATGTGAACCAGGACGATGTCCAGGATCTGATCGTGCTCTCGTCAGGCGGGGCGAGCACGTCCGCGCCCAACGTGACGATCTACATCGGCATGGGCAACGGCCTGTTCTTCACCGACCCGGTGCTCAATCCGGCCGGGGTTCCCGACGGCATGACGCTGCTGGCCGCCGGCAACATCAACCTCGTGAGCGACGCCACCTACCCGGACGTCGCGCTGTTCGGCGGCTCGGACCAGGCGCCGATCATTCTGACGAACGTCCTCACCGACCGCGCCGACATCGACGGCTCGGGACGCGTGGATGGATATGATCTGGCGGTCCTGGCGCGCTCGTTCGGCGCGGTGCGCGGAGAGAACTTCACCCTCCAGCCGGATGGCACTCTGTGGCAGACGGGATCGGGGGCCACCCGGACGCTGGTGCCCGGCGGGTGCACCCTCCAGGACGGGCTCGACCTGCCCAGGAAGAATACCTCCACAGGACTGTTGCAGTGCGACCGGGGGCTCACTCCGATGACCGCGCAGAACGCGAATTACTGCGTGCCGACCGATCCGAATTATCTCAATCCCGGACTGGCCCTGTATGGATTGCCGGTCGACATCAACCTCGACGGCAGGGTGGACGGCACGGACCTCGCCCTGCTCGCGAGCCGGTTCGGCGACAGCCTCTGAGGCCGGCTCACTCCCTCAGCGCGTCACGCACCTCTTCGGGCAGCAGGTTGTAGAAGAAGCACCAGCTGGAGCCCTCCTGGTCTTCCGGGAAGTCCTTGGGGAGCGGAGGGAGCGGGCTGCTGGCGCGCAGTGCGTCCAGGGCGGCGCGGGTGAAGGGCGGGACGGCGGAGGGACGGACCACCTGGATGTCGGAGATGGTGCCGTCCTTCTGGATGACAAAGTGGATGCAGGTGTGGCCCCGGACGCCCTCGCGGAACGCCAGAGGCAGCCGGTCCTCCCAGTGGTTCTGGATGATGATGTGGACGCGGCGGGCATAATCGCCCCAGGGGAACCCCTGGGTGTCGAACGACATCGTGCCGCTGGCCATCCCGGGAGTCAGGTATCCGGGATTGTCGAACAGGCGCTTGCTCTCCTGGCCTTCGCCGGACAGCGCCCGCTGCAGGCTCTCACGGGCC
The DNA here is from genome assembly GCA_036001465.1 of Candidatus Polarisedimenticolia bacterium. Lineage (NCBI taxonomy): Bacteria > Pseudomonadati > Acidobacteriota > Candidatus Polarisedimenticolia > Candidatus Polarisedimenticolia bacterium. The sequence continues at coordinate 70,051 of DASYUH010000004.1, read as the reverse complement.
TCGGCCGAGAGTCGCCCCGTCCCGCCCGTCGGCTTCGGACGTCCGGTCCCCCCGGCTTCCGCGACCGATTCCCGAGCCGCCCCCGGTCCGTCGTCCTGGCGGAGGGCCCGCGCGGAACCATCCCCCTCCTGGTCCGTGCCCGAGGCGTCCGCTCGGTCGTCCGCCGGAACGCCGTTGCCGGCACGTTTCGCGTCCTCCCCGTCCGTCACGGGTGACGGCGCCTCGGGGGTCGCACCCGCCTCGGAACCCGCGGCGCTTCGCGGCCGCGCCCGCTCGAGGGAGTCCCGCCCCTCGGCGATTCGCGGGTCGGGCCGGACCCGATCGATCGTGTCTCCCTGCGAGTGCGGGTCGAGAGAAAAGTCCTTGACGCGCGGCGGGGTCGGGACCTCCTGCCTGGCCCTCCGGTTCCGGTCCGAGAGCAATCGCGCCTGGGGATTCTTCTCGACCGGGTTGTCGTCCGGCGTCCGGACGTAGGCGAACTGCAGCGGGACCTTCCGCGACTCGGGGGTGGCGGTCTTGAGCGGGGGGACCACCGTCGAGACGGCCTCGGGAGCCGTGGCGATCCGGGGCCGGGCCCGCAGCATGGCGAGGATGGGCTCGGGAAGGAGGCGGGCGGCGATGCCAGGCGCGAACAGGAAGAAGAGCAGCACGAGCAGATGCGCTCCGAGCGAGACCAGCACGCCTCCGGCGCGGCTCACGCGGACGACGGGATTCTCGAACGGCTCCTCGAGGGAGAGAAACGCCATCGGACTTCGCTCCTGATCCCCGCTCCGGCGAGCGGGCCTACAACGACGCGGCGACCTCGTGGAACCCGCGCCGGACCGCGTTCATGTCCATCTCCCTGAACTCCGGGTGCACCCGGTTCGTGAGGAGAATGTAGATCCGCCGGCTGTCCGGGTCGATGAAGAGCGACGTCCCCGTGAATCCGTCTTGGCCGAAGGAACGCGCCGACAGGCCGGCCCCCGCGGCGCCGCGGGGGTCCCCGGCCAGGCGGAAGCCGAGCGGCCGATCTGCACCCATGCCCCTCGTCAAGCTCGAGGCGAACAGCGCCCGCCTCGTCGAATCCAGGAGACCCGTGCCCGGACCCAGGATTTCGAGGGCCACCCGGAAGACCGCGCGTGCGGTGCCGAACAGGCCGGCATGCGCGCTCACGCCGCCCAGGAGACGCGCGTTGAGGTCGTGCACCTCTCCCCACGCCACGTCCGTGCGCCACCCATTGTAGCGGTCTCCCTCCGGCCCGGCGAGGAGGCGCTCCTTGCGGTTGCCGGCCTCGGTCGCCGCCGTCCGCCCGCGGAGCGCCCGATCGGGGCGGAACAGCAGATCGGTCAATCCGAGAGGGTCGGCCACCCTGCGCCCGAACAGCAGGTCGAGGGACGCCCCGCCGGCCCGCTCCAGCGCGAATCCGAGCAGGATGTAGCCCGGATCGGAGTAGACCACCTCCGCGCCGGGCGGCCGCTCCAGCGGCTGCTCCCGCAGCCACGCGATGCAGCCGGCGCGATCGGACGCGTGCAGGTACAGCGGCCTCCACGCCGGCAGTCCCGATCGGTGGGTCAGGAGGTCGAGGAGGGTGACGCGGGAGGCCGGGCCCTCCGCCGTCCAGTCGGGGAGATGGCGGCCGAGAGGATCGTCGAGCGCCAAGCGTCCCTCCGCCTCGAGGAGGGCCGCCAGAAGGGCCCCGGCCAGCGGCTTGGTCAGCGAGGCCAGATCGTAGATCGTGTCCGGCGTGGCGGCGATGCGCTCGGGGCGTGCCACGGCGAGGCCCAACGCCCCATCGGCCAGGATGCGGCCGTCTTCCGCGACCAGGTAGACCGCGCCGGGAAAATCGCCGGCTTCCACGTGGTGCCTCAGGTAATCGGCCAGGCGGTCCGCGCCGCGCATGGTCAGGAGGACCGGCGCAGGCCGGCGGCGATCTGATCGACGATTCGCAGGGCCGTCGAGAGCGCCCGCTGCCCCTCCGCCGCGGTCACGGCCGGCGCGGCCTCCCCCCGGACCGTCCGGGTGAACGATCTCAGCTCTGCGAGAAGCGGCTCCTCCGACTCGACCGCGAGCGGCTCGCGCACGATCTCCGGGGAGGCTCCCGGAGTCCTCGTCAGCCGGTAGGCGACCCCCTCCTGGCGCGCGTAGTCGACCGAGACGTAAGAATCGGGCTCGAAGATGCGCAGCTTCCTCACCCGGTCGGTGCTGATGCGGCTGGCGGTGACGTTGGCGACGCAGCCGTTCTCGAAGCGGATGCGGCTGTTGGCGATGTCCACCTTGTCCGTCAGGGCATGCACGCCGACGGAATCGATCGAGGCGAGCGGGGACCGCACCAGGCTGAGAATGACGTCCAGGTCGTGGATCATCAGGTCGAGGACGACGTCGACGTCGGTGCTCCGGGCCGTGAACACTCCCAGACGGTGGGTCTCGATGAAGCGCGGATCGCGGATCCGATCGAGCGTCGCGCGGACCACCGGGTTGAACCGTTCCGTGTGGCCGACCAGGAGGGGCCGCCCGGCCCGATCGGCGGCGCGCGCCATCGCGGCCGCCTCGTCGAGCGTCGCGGCCATCGGCTTTTCCACCAGGACCGCGAAGCCGCGCTCGAGGCAGGACACGGCGACCTCGGCGTGCCGCGACGTCGGGACCGCGACCGTCACGGCATCGAGGTCCGCCGGCAGCTCGCGATGATCGGTCAGGCCGGGGACGCCGTGACGCGCGCCGACGTCCCCCGCCTGCGCGGGATCCCGGTCGACCACGGCGACCAGGAGGGCCTCGGGGAGGCTGGAGAGGATCCGCGCGTGGTGCTGGCCCAGGCTGCCGACGCCGATGACCGCCACGCGGACCGGGCGGCCGGCGCCCGGGGCGCTCAGCGGATGACCCCGCGCTGGCTCGAACGGATGAAGCCGATCATCCTCCCCACCTCCGGATGTCCTGGGAAGTCGAGCTCCAGGCGCTCGATGCCCGCCTGCAGACCCAGCTTCGACCGGAACAGCACCCGGTACGCCTGCTTCAGCGCCTGGATGGTCTCATCGGGGAATTTCTTGCGCGCGAGCCCGATCACATTGATGCCATAGCTCCTGGCGCGGTTGCCGACCGTGAGCGCATAGGGCAGGGCGTCCTGGGTGATGACCGAATAGCCGCCGATGTAGGCGTGCTCGCCGACGCGGCAGAACTGGTGCACGCCGGAGAACGCGCCGATGGTGGCGCCGTCCTCCACCGTCACGTGACCCGCCAGCGTCGCGGCGTTGGCGAAGATCACGCCGCTGCCCACCCGGCAGTCGTGCGCCACGTGGGTCTGGGCCATCAGGAGATTTCCCGACCCGATGCGCGTCGCGCCCCCGCCGCCGACCGTCCCGCGGTGGACCGTCACGCCCTCCCGGAAGACGTTGTCGTCGCCAATCTCCAGGGTCGTTCTCTCGCCCCGGTACTTCAGATCCTGGGGCTCCATGCCGATGCAGGCGAATGGAAAGACGCGGCAGCGCGCTCCGAGCGTCGTGGGGCCCTCGACGACCGACTGGGGCCCGATCTGCGAGCCTTCTCCGATGACCACCTCCGCGCCGATGACGCTGAAGGCGCCGACGGTGGTGCCGTCGCCGAGACGCGCTCCCGGATCGACCTGGGCGGTCGGGTGGACCGAAACGCGCTGGCTCATGGCGTCTCCGGGGCCGGCGGGCCGCCATCCCTTTCCACCATGGAGGAAAACAACTCGGCCTCAGCCACCAGGGCGCCGTCCACGAAGGCCTCGCCCCGGAGACGGGCGGAGCGGGAGCGGAGCTTCAGGACCTCGACCTCGAATCGCAACTGGTCGCCCGGAGTCACCGGACGGCGGAACCGGGCCTTGTCGATGCCGGCGAAATAGACCAGCTTCTTCTCCCGATCGGGGACCCGGCGAAGCAGCAGCACCGCCCCGACCTGCGCCATCGCCTCGACGATCAGGACCCCGGGCATGACCGGATTTCCCGGGAAGTGCCCCTGGAAGAACGGCTCGTTGAACGTCACGTTCTTGATCCCGACGACCTTCGTGTCCCCCTCGATCGCGACGATCCGATCCACCAGGAGGAACGGATAGCGGTGCGGCAGGATGCCGAGTATCGTGCGGATGTCGAGCACGCCGGACGGTTCGCTCATTCCCCCCTCGCCGGGCCCGCGGCCGCCCCAGGCCGCGCGGCCCCCTCGTCGTCGGTCCGTACCCTGCGGTCCGTCAAGAACGCCCCCGGGATCCTGCGGGGCCGCGGCGACGGCGCGCCCCGGCCCGCACCGGCTTGGACCCGAGGCGCGCCACCGCGCGCACCAGCTCGGGCAGGCGCCTGAGAGCCGCCTGGCTGCGTTTCCACTCGCGATGATCGACGGCCGGATGCCCCACGACGAACGAACCGGCGGGCAGATCCTGCAGGGCCGCCGATTTGGCTCCCACGACCGACCGATCCCCGATCTCGAGGTGCCCCGCGACTCCCGCCTGCCCGGCGAGAATCACCGCGCGGCCCAGCCGCGTGCTCCCGGCGATTCCGGACTGCGCGACCAGGATCGACTCCTCGCCGATGGTCACGTTGTGCGCGATCTGCACCAGGTTGTCGATCTTCGTGCCCCGTCCCACGACGGTGCTGCCGAACGTGGCGCGATCGATGGTCACCGAGGCGCCGATCTCGACGTCGTCCCCGACGACCACGTTCCCCACCTGCGGGATCTTCACCCGGCCCGACGACTCCTCGGCGTAGCCGAATCCGTCGCTGCCCAGGACGCTCGAAGCGTGCACGACCACCCGGGCTCCCAGGATCGATCCGCCGTACACCACGACGCCCGGGTGCAGGACCGAGTCCTCGCCAATCTGCACGCCGTCGCCCAGGACGACACCCGGCATGAGCGCCGCGCGGTCGCCGATCCGGCAGTTCCGGCCGGCCACGACGTAGGGGCCGATCGACACGTCCCTGCCCAGCGTCGTCCCCTCGCCCAACAGGGCCTGAGGGCTGATCCCGGGAGCCGGGCGCTCCGGGGCATGGAACAGCCCCATGGCGACCGCCAGGGCGGCGTACGGCTTTTCGACCAGGATGAGATTGCGGCCGGGGGCCACCTGCTCGTCGCCGGCGATGAGACCGGCGGCCCTGGAGGCCGCGGCAGCCCGGCGGTACCGCGCGTGCGCCACGAAGCTGAGGTCGTCCGGTCCCGCCTGGTCGAGCGGCTTGATGCCGGACACCGGACGGGCCGCGTCACCCCGCACCTGTCCACCGATGCGGGAGGCAATCTCGCCCAGCGTGTAGGCTCCCAAACGGCCGTCCCTCAGAGGCCCCCTGAATCCTTCGGCTTGTCGGGGGTCTTCTTCGGCTGCGGCTTGGCGGCGGTGGATGGGGGCACCTTGTGCATTTCGTTGAACTTCTGGATCAGGCTCTGGGTGACGTCGATCTGCGGGGCGTTGTAGTCGATGACACCCTTGTTCAGGATCAGGGTGTAGTTCTTCTCCTTGCCGAACGCCTCGACCGTTTCCAGGAGCATCTGCTGGAACCTGTTCTGCACCTCGCCCAGCTGCGATTTCATCTCGCGCGTCGCGTCGTCATTCAGCCGGTTCAGCTCGATCACCCGGTTCTGGATGTCCTTCTGCATCTGGGCCGCCTTGTCGTCGCTCAGGCTGGCCTGCTGCTGCCGCAACTTGTCCCGCACCGCGTCGATTTCCGCCTGCTTCTTGTCGATGTCGGCCTGCAGCTTGTCGCGCGCCTCCGACAGATCGGCGTTGTACTTCTTGCCGATCTCCGTCAGCTTCCAGACGGTTTCCGGGTCGAACACGCCGATCCGGACCGGCTCGGCCTGCTGGGCGCCTGCGGGCGCGATTCCAGGCACGAGCACCATGAGGGCCAGGGGCACCATCATCCATCGAGGCATCGAGTCTCTCCTTGCGTCGCGACAGCGGAGAGTGACTATATCACAGGGAATCCAGGGGTTCACGGCACCGCCGCGGCCATCCTCCTAGAACGTGGTGCCGATGCTGAAGATGAAATTCGAGGCATCCTCCCCCTGCCTGGGGTTCTGGATGAAGCCGTAGATCAGGCGCAATGGCGCCTGGAACACCGGGAGGTAGAAGCGGAGCTCCAGCCCGTAGTCCACGCGCATGCCGTTCAGCCGCACCCGCTCTCCGTCATCGAAGGCATTGCCGGCGTCGTAGAACAGGGCGATCTCGACCGCGTCCGCCAGGGGAATCGTGTACTCGGCGTTGAACAGCAGGAACTGGTTGCCGCCGGGGAAGACCGTTCCGAACACGCCGTCGCCGTTGGTGTCCTCCCCCGGATCGAGCCGGCAGTTGCCGTTATCAACCCCTCCATCATTGTTCTGGCCGTCCATGTTGAGGTCGTCCGCCGGGCAGAAGGCGGTCCAGGAGCCGTCCGGGCGGTCCTCCCCCAGGTCGAGCCGCCCGTTGCCGTTGGCGTCCTCGACGTCGAGCAGGCCGTTGCCGTTCAGGTCCTCGCCCGGATCCAGGATGCCGTTGTGATTCAGGTCCTCGTTGTCGAGCACGCCGTTGTGGTTCTGGTCCTCGGACGGATCGAGCAGACAGTTGCCCCGATCGGGCTCGTTGGCGTCCTGCTTGCCGTTGCCGTTCAGGTCCTCGCATCCCTCGAAGACGCCGTCCGGACCGGCGTCCTCCGGCACGTCGATGAAACCGTTGTTGTTGACGTCGAGGTCGCGCCGGGCCGGGCTCACCTCCCGCGTGCGGAACACCCGCAGGCTCCGTTCACCGCCCAGGAAGTAGCGCTCGTAGACCGGCACGACCCGGCCGCCGAACGGCGTCACGCGCCCATAGGACGCGTTCAGGCCGATGTAGTGCTTGCGCATGAACCCCGGCAGGTACAGCGTGCCGTCCAGGCGCGGCTTCCTGAAGTAGTTGTCCCCTCCGAGAGGGCCTCCGGCATACTCGAAGCTCCCCTGCAGCCGGAACCCCCGGGTCGGCCGGAAGAAATTGTTGCGCGTGTCCATGGTGTAGAGGGTGGTGACGCTGCTGGTCGAGCTGTTCCGGCGGTTGACCGGGAATCCCGCCTGGCTCGTCACCAGGTCCACCGTCTCGAACCCGTAAGCCACGTCGAAACGGCTGAACGCGCCGAGCAGGCGCCCCAGGGAGACGGTGCCGCCGCTGCCGATCTGACGGAACCCGACATAGTCGGTCTGCCGCTTGAACAGGGAGAAGCCCAGCGTCCAGGGCCGGCCCATGAACCAGGGCTCGGTGAAATTGAGAGAGTAGCGGTTGGCGCGCGTTCCCGTCTGGATGTACGCGGAGAAGATCTCCCCCCTCCCCAGGAAGTTGCGGGTGGAGTAGGAGGCCTGGAAGAACCCCCCCTCGAGGCCCGACACGCCGCCCCCCACCTGGATCTCGTTGCGGCTGGACTCCGTCCCCTGCACCTCGACGTCGACCCGGTCCGTCTGTCCCTCCGGCTTGACCACCGGATCGTCGCCGACCTGGAAGTAGCCGAGCTGGGCGATCTTGCGGATGCCGAGGCGCAGCCGGCGCACGTTGAACAGATCCGTCTCCCCCAGCGGCACCTCGCGCCGCAGGACACCGTCGCGCGTCGTGGTGTTGCCGGAGAACTCGATGCGATTGACGAAATACTTCTTGTCCTCGGTGACCGTCAGGGTCAGGTCGGCCACCTGATCGCGCTTCTCCACCCGCGGATCGATCGACACGTAGAAATAGCCGCGCTCGCCGTAGTCCTCCTCCAGCCGCTTGGTGCCGTACTTGAGGGCGGAGTCGTTGAACACCATGCCGGGACGCAACGGCACGCGCGCCAGGATCTCGGGCTCGCTGAACACGCTGTTCCCCTCGATCGCCATCTTGCCGACCCTGTACTGCAGCCCCTCCTCGATCGGCACGGTGAGCTTCACCCACTTCTTGGGTCTCTTGTCGCGTTTGCGCCGCGCCTTCTCCTCGGTCTTGACCCGCTTCTTCCGCTGCTTCTCGGTCTCGCCGGGCGGAGGAGGGGGCGGCGCGACCGGCTCGGGCTCGTCCTCCTCCTGGTCGGCCTCCACGACGTCCGTGGGGCCGCCCGCCGTCGCTTGCCCGCCCCCCTTCCCCTTCCGGCCGGCGGATTTTCCCCGGGGCACCAGATCGACAATCTCCGGCTGGATCGCCACGTCCAGGTGGCCCACGCTCTTGTACGCCGTGCGGATGTTCTCGGAGTCCTGGTCGAACTTGGCGGGGTGATACAGCGTCTTCGAGGACGCCCAGCCCGTCAGCCAGAACGCCTGCTTGGTCAGCTTCAGCATCTTGCGCAGGCGGCGATTCGTGAAGAGGTGGTTGCCCGTGAAGTCGATCTCCTTGATCTTCGTCTTCGACCCCTCGCGGATGTCGAAGGTCACCTCGCGCTGCCCCTGGCCGGATGGCGTCAGGCGCGCGCGGACGCGCGCCTCGAGATACCCCTTCTCCGCCAGGAGCTGGGTGATCGCCGCCTCGGCCTTGCGCAGGAGCGAGAAGTCCACCGGCTGGCCGCGACGGATCTCCGCCTTCGCCTGGTTGAGCCTCTCCTGGATGTTCGCCTCCGTCACCGCCTTCATGCCCACGAAGGAGATCGTGCCGACCAGCGGCCGGTCCCGCACGTGGAAGATCACGTCATAGACGTCCCCTTCCCTGCGGCGCGATTCCACGTTGATGTCGTCGAACAGTCCGAGGTCCCAGAGGCGCCGGAATTCGTCCTGGATCGCCCCCTCGTCATAAGGCTCCCCCGTCTTGAGCTTCAGGCTGTTGAAGAAGGCGCTGTCGGAGACACGGGCGTTCCCGTCGACGACGATCCGGCCGATGGTCCCCCGGCCGGACTGCGGCGCGCCCTGCGGCTCCTCCCTGTCCGCGGGCGTCTCCCCGGGCGCCGGGGATCCGGCAGGCGCCTGCGCGGCGGGGGCCCCGCCGGACCCGGGCGGAGCCTGCGCCGCGGGCGGCTCCGGGGCGGGCGTCGGCGCGGGAGTCGGTGCAGGCGTCGGTGCCGGTGTCGGAGCGGGTGCGGGCTCCTCCGAGATCGGGGGGGCGCCGGCGGGCGCTGACCCGGATGCGGGCGACGCCAGGGGCGCCGCCGACCCGATCAGCAGGGCGAGTCCCCAGGCACAGAGGCGGGCGGACGTCATGGACCAGACGAACACGCGGGCTCCTACGCGAGGCGAAGCCGTGGCCGTGCGATTGGGGCGGGAAGCGGTATCAGCGGGCGGCCTGGATCGGTTCCCGGAACGCCAGCTTCTCCTGATCGACGAAGATCTCGATCTCCCCGTTCTCGGGAAATTTCCCGAGAATGAGATTCTCCGACAGGACATCCTCAATGTTCTTCTGGATGGCACGGCGGAGCGGGCGCGCGCCGTAGGAACGATCGCTGCACGTGGTGTCGATGAGCCAGCGGTACGCCTCGTCGGTCAGCGTCAGCCGCATCCCCCGATCGGCCAGGCTGGCATTGAGCTGGCTGATCATCAGTCGCGCGATCGCCAGCAGGTCGTCGTCCGACAGCGCGTCGAACACGATGATCTCGTCGACGCGGTTGATGAACTCGGGGTTCAGGGCCGTCTTCACTTCCTTCAGGACGACTTCCCGGCGCTCGCGGTAGCTGCGCTCGCGATCGCCGGGATCGCGGAAACCCATGGTGCGGGACTTCATGATCAGGTTCGATCCGATGTTGGAGGTCATGACCACCAGGCCGTTCTTGAAGTCGATGCTGTCCCCGAAGGCGTCGGTGATCTGCCCGTCCTCCAGGACCTGGAGCAGCACGTTGAGCACGTCCGGGTGGGCCTTCTCGATTTCGTCCAGGAGGACCACGCTGTAGGGCCGTCGCTTGACCTTCTCCGTGAGCTGCCCGCCCTCCTCGTAGCCGATGTACCCCGGGGGGGACCCGATCATCTTGGCGATGGCGTGCTTCTCCATGTACTCCGACATGTCGAACCGGACGAGCGACTTCTCGTCCCCGAACAGGAATTCGGCCAGCCCCTTGGCCACCTCGGTCTTGCCGACCCCGGTCGGCCCCAGGAAGATGAAGGAACCGACCGGCCGGAGCGGGTTCTTCAGGCCGGCGCGCTGGCGCCTCGTGGCCCGGGCCAGGGCGGAGATCGCCTCGCTCTGCCCGACGATCCGCCTGTGGAGAAACTCCTCCATCTTGAGGAGCCTCTCGGCCTCCTCCTTCTTCACGGAGGAGATCGGAATGCCGGTCCACTTGGAGATGACCTCCTCGATGTCCTCCTGCGCGACCTCGAGGACCGCGCGGCGCTCCTCCTCCTCGCGCAGCTTGAACTCGTCGTATTTCCTGCGCAGGGCGATTTCCTCGTCGTGCTGCCGCACCGCCTTCTCGAAGTCCTTCCGGAACAGGAAGCTCTTCATGCTGCTGACGGCGCGCTCGATCTCCTTCTCCAGATCGCGAATTTCGCGATAGTTCATGCGCCGTCGCAGCTTGACGCGGGCCCCGGCCTCGTCGATGACGTCGATCGCCTTGTCGGGCAGGAAACGGTCGGTGATGTACCGGTTGGAGAGGGTCACGGCGGTGCGCAGGCTCCCGTCCGAGTAGCGCACCTGGTGGAACTTCTCGTAGCGCTCGCGGATGCCGCGCAGGACGAGGAGGGTCTCCTCCTCCGTCGGCGGATGGAGCCGGATCGGCTGGAAGCGGCGCACCAGCGCGCGGTCCTTCTCGATATAGCGGTGGTAGTCCTTCGGAGTGGTCGCGCCGATGCACTGCACCTCGCCGCGCGACAGCGCCGGCTTGATGATGCTGGCCGCGTCGAGCGACCCCTCGGCCGATCCGGCGCCGATCAGCGAGTGGATCTCGTCGATGAAGATGATGATGTCTTCGTTGCCGATGATCTCCGAGATGATTCCCTTGAGGCGCTCCTCGAACTGGCCGCGGTATTTCGTCCCCGCGACGATCAGGCACAGGTCCAGGGCCAGGATGCGCTTGCGCGACAGCGAGACCGGCACGCTGCCTTCGGAGATGCGCTGCGCCAGGCCCTCGACCAGGGCCGTCTTGCCGACGCCCGGCTCTCCCAGCAGCACGATCGAGTTCTTCCGCCGCCTCGACAGCACCTGGATCATCCGCTGCAGCTCGTTCTCCCGGCCGATGAGCGGGTCGAACACCTGGCGGGCCGCCATGTCCGCGAGATCGCGCGAGAACTCGTTGAGGAACGGCGTCTCCTTGACCTTCTTCGGCAGCGCCCGCTGCTTCCAGACCGCGACCGTGTCCTCGCGCAGCGCGTACAGTCGCATCCCTTTCTCGGCCAGCATGCGGCCGGCGGCCGAGTCCTCCACCCGCAGGAGTCCCAGAAGGATGTGCTCGTCGCTGACGTAGGGGTGGAGGAGCCGCTCCGCCTCCTCCTCGGCGCAGGCGAGGATCTTCTTCGTCTCTTCGCTGAAGGGGATCTCGATCGGGGCGGCCTGCTTCTCGCCGCTCGGGCCGCGCGCCTCCAGCTCGGCGCGCAGGAGCTCGAGGTTCACGCCCGATCGGCCGAACAGGTCCCGGACCAGGTCGTCGCCCTCTTTGATCAGGCCGAGGAGCAGGTGCTCGGAGCCGATCACCTTGCTCCCCATCTGGCTGGCCTCGTAGCGGGCGAGAAACAGGACCTTCTTGGCCTTCTCCGTATACTTTTCAAACATTCGGGGTCCGCCCGATCGCCTTCGTCCCGCCCGTTCGATTTTAGCCGGGTACCTGCGTGGTCGAAGCCTCCACATTGTACCGGCTGCCCACCGGATCCGTCAAGAAACCGTGCTCCATCCTGAGGATTCGACTGCACTTTCCGGCAAGGCGGGCACTGTGGGTGACGAACAGGGTGGTCATGCCGCGCCGCCGGTGCAGGTCGGACAGGAGAGAGAAGACGACCTCGGCGTTCCGTTCGTCCAGGTTGCCCGTCGGCTCGTCGGCCAGCAGGAGGGCCGGGGAGCCGGCGATGGCGCGGGCGATGGCGACCCTCTGCTGCTCCCCGCCCGACAGCTCGGACGGCCGCCGATCGGCGCAGTCGCGCAGGCCCAGATCTTGAAGCAGGGCGAGAGCCCGATCCCGCGCCCTCCTGCGGTCCTCCCCCCGGATCAGGAGCGGCATCATGGCGTTCTCCACGGCGCTGAATTCCGGCAGGAGGTGGTGCAGCTGGAACACGAAGCCGAGATCGCGGTTGCGGTAGACGGCGCGGTCCTGGGGCGCGGCCGCCGCGATGTCCCGTCCGCGGAACAGGATGGTCCCGGCGTCGGGCCGGTCGATGGCGCCCACCAGGTGGAGAAGGGTCGTCTTCCCGGTACCGGACTCGCCCAGGACGGCGACCATGTCTCCCCGCCCCACCGCCAGGTCGAGCCCGCGCAGGACCTCGACCCTCCGGCCCTCGGGCCCGAACGACTTGCAGAGCCCGGCGCAGCGCAGGATGGGCTCGGCGGCGTCCCTACTCATAGCGCAGCGCCTCGGACGGATCGAGCCGCGCGGCCCGCCACGAAGGGTACAGGGTGGCGAGGAACGACACGCCCACGGTCAGGACGGCGACCATCGCCACGTCGAGCGGGCGGATGTGGAACGGCACGTAGGGGATGAAATAGACGTCGACCGGCAGGCTGACCAGGCGGTAGCGATCGAGGAGCCAGGCGAGCGCCACCCCGAGCACGATCCCCGCCGCGGTTCCCACCATGGCGATGATCAGCCCCTGGAACAGGAAGATGCGCCGGATGCCCCCGGGGGCCGCCCCCATGGCCACGAGCACGCCGATGTCGCGCACCTTTTCCATCACCATGAGAACGAGAATCGAGATGATGTTGAGCGCCGCGACCAGGACGATCAGGCCGATGGCGATCGACATGCCCAGCTTCTCGAGCCGCAGGGCCGAGAAGAAGGTGCGGTTCATCCGGATGAGGTCGTTCACGTAGTAGGCGCTGCCCAGCTTGGCCTGGACGGCGCGCGAGGCCTCCTGGACGCGGCGCGGATCCCGCACGCGCGCCTCGATCGCCGTCGCCTGGAGGGGGGACAGACCCATGAACCTCCGGGCGGCATCGAGCGCGATGTAGACGCGGCTGCTGTCGTAGTCGTAGAAGCCGGCGTCGGCCACGCCCGCGACTTCGAACTCGCGGCTCCTCGGCACCGTGAGGAACGGCGAGACGCTCGCCTGCGCGATGATCACCCGCACCACGTCGCCCGGTCCCACCCCCAGGTTGAGCGCCAGGTCCTTGCCGAGGATCGCCCGATCGCGCCCCTCCCGTCCGGGCAGCGACAGGATGCCGAGATCACCGCGCACCTGCGCCCCCAGGTCGGTGATCGAACGCTCGACGGCCGGTTCGACCCCCTTGATCAGGACGGCGGCGCCCGAGGCATTCAGCTCGCTCAGCGCCATCCCCTTCTCGTAGATGACCGGCGCGGCGGCCAGAATCGGCTCGCACTTCGTCAGCCGGGACAGGGTCGCCGGCACGTCGAGCGGGCGGCCGTTCATCCCGGAGAACACCGTGAGGTGGGCGTTCGCTCCGAAGATTTTCGCCTGGATCTGGTCCTGGAACCCGGTCATCAGCGCCAGGACCACGACCAGCGCGGCCACCCCGACGATGACCCCGAGGACCGAGATGAGGGAGATGACATAGATGATCGCCTGCTTGCGCTGCGCCATCAGGTAGCGCCTGGCGATGAACAGCGGGTAGGACATGGAGGGCGGAGGCTCCTAGAAGGCGCGTGATCGTACAGCGCCCCGGTACGACAAATCAAGAAACGGGTGGATAATGGGAGCCGTCCATTCCCGGGAGAACCTCCATGTCTGCGAACCGCAAGCCCCGGCCGCGCGTCCCGGCCGAATGCGCGGTCTGGCTCCTGGCCGCTGCGATCGCGCTGGCCCGTCCCGGGGCGGCAGGCTTCTCCGCCGCGCCGCCGGAGAAGGACCCGACGCACCCCGTGGCTCCCCTGATCGAACGGGCGACCGTCGAGCTGGTCCTGATCGAGGCGTACGTCACCGACAGCAGCGGCCGGGCGATCGAGGGGCTGGGCGTGGACGACTTCTCCCTGCGGGTGGACAGCCACCCCAAGCCGATCGCCTCCCTCGAGTTCAGGCGCGCCGCCGCGCCGCCCGGAGCGCCCGTTCCCGGCCCGGAGCGGGCGGCGGCCGGAGGCGAGCCGGGGCTCGAGCCGGGTCAGCGGCACCCGCGCCATTTCATCCTGTTTTTCGAGGACGGAACGTCCTCCTACCAGAACCTCACCCAGGCCCGACAGGCCGCGGGGCGCTTCCTGACCTCGGGCCTCGCGCCCGACGACCAGGTCGCTCTGGCGTCCTATGACCGGAAGCTGCGGGTCCTTCAGGACTTCACGACCGACCGGGCGGTGCTCAAGCAGGCGATCGAGGCGAGCCTCGCCGATCCCGTGCGACATTCCGATTTCGCGAGCGAGACGGCGGATCACGATCGGGAGTTTCGTCAGCTCATGTCGGGCAATGGTCCCCCGGGACAGCCGAAGGAGATGCAGGCGATGCTCCTGGCCACGTCGTATGCCCAGGAGGAGACGCCGAAGATGCGCGCGGTCCTCACCGCGCTCAAGACACTGGTGGACTCCCTGGCCCCTTATCCCGGCTACAAGGCGATCCTGTTCATGGGGGACGGCGTTCCGGAGAACCCGTGCGCGGATTACTTCGAGCGCGTGGCGCAGATGGCCCCGACTGGCAACGTCATGACGCGCGCTGCGGCGTTCGATCTGTCTCTCGAGATCAAGCAGCTGGCGCACGAAGCCGCCGCCGCCGGCGTCACTCTGCACAGCGTCCAGACGACCGGGCTCGCCGTCGGGGCCCTGGAGGGGCAACGCGCCTCGCGCCGCGGCAATACGCTGGCGACCATGGCGCTGCAGACCGGGGGTACGTCGTCCACGTCCAACGATCTCCACCGGGGGCTGGTCGAGGCCGAGGCCGCCAGCCGGAGCTATTACCTGGTCGGCTACGCCCCTGAGGGCCAGCCCGATGGCCAGTTTCACACGGTGCAGCTGCGCGTGAAGCGGAGCGGCGCCCGGCTGCGCTGGCGCCGGGGCTTCACGCGACTTCTGCCGCAGCAGGCCCGGGCGCGCACGCTCGAGGCGGCCTACCTGCTTCCCGAGCTGTACACCGAGATGGGGATCGAGATCAGCGCCATCGCCGGCCCGGGGGACGGGGGCAGCCGGGTGGTCGACCTGGTCATTCACCTGCCTCCCGGTCGGGCGCTCCTGGTGCCCGGGCCCGAGGGCCCTGTCGCACGCCTCGAGGTCGGGTTCGTGGCCATCGACGAGAGCGGCCGCGAGACGCTGCGCACGGCCCGCCAGGTGCGAATCGCCCCCGGGCGCGACCGCGGCGCGCAGCTGCCCGGCGTGGACTTCTACAGTCGCGCCCTCCTCCCTCGCGGTGCGCAGAC
Source organism: Candidatus Polarisedimenticolia bacterium (assembly GCA_036001465.1). Classification (NCBI taxonomy): domain Bacteria; kingdom Pseudomonadati; phylum Acidobacteriota; class Candidatus Polarisedimenticolia; species Candidatus Polarisedimenticolia bacterium. Next base: position 54,768 of record DASYUH010000004.1, on the reverse strand, counting down.
GGTCACTGCGGTGGTCTCGGACCTCGGCGGCGGCACGCTCGGTGCCGCCCGCCAGTCCGTCCGGCCGGCGGGAGAGCTCACCGACGTGGTGGGGCTGTCCATCTACTCACTGGACGAGAGGAGCCTGTGGGTGGAGGTGCCGCCGGCCGGGTCGCCGGAGGCGTCCCCCGGGGAGGTGAGCGACTTCCGGACGGGGCCCGCACTCAAATCCACCTTTGCGGTCGGAGAGCTCCTGGCGTCCGGCTTCCGGCTGGAGCGGCGGGAGCGGACCACCGGAGTCCGGATCGAGATCAGGGGGGGCGACAAGGTCTTGCGCAGCATCCCTGTTCCGCAGGACGTCCTGGGCCAGGACGGCGGGAAGGGGCCGGCCCCGGGGAGCATCAAGGTGGACCTGCCGACGGAGGGCCTCCCGGCGGGCGATTACATCCTGGCGGTCAAGGGAGATGGCGGCGGATCGGACCTCGGGTCGATCCCGTTCCGTCTGACGGCCAAGCGCGGCGGCCCGGACTCCCGCGAGGGGAGCTGAGAGGGCGCTTCGAGGAGCCGGTCCGAGGATGGGGCGGGCTCCTGATGTTATGGCTCGGATTTTTCCTGCCGTTTTCTGGCGATCCACGACCCGTTCGTCGGCTGTCCCCCCGACAGGATGTAGCTCTGCCAGCTGCCGCGGAGCGTGCGGCCATCGGGCGCCAGGGTCCCCTCGAGGTCGGAGGACCTTCCGAGCTTCGAATCGATACGGTGCAGGAGCACCTTGCCGTCCACGAACGTCCCCTGCAGGCTTCCCTTCCATCCCCCTTCCAGGGTGTACTCGCCGACCAGAAGCGTGCCGGACTGCCGGAGCATGAAGACCCCCTTGTCCCCGCTCGGGAGATAGCTCACGTCCCACGCCCCGGTCAGCGACTCGGTGTCGGACGGCAGCGTCTTTCTCAGACGGCCGATTCGTTCGCCCAAGAGCTCGATGCGCACGTGCGCGTCGCGGATGGTCTCGCGCACGCGGCGGGTCTCGTCGCTCAGGGCCGCGAGCTCCTGCTCGGTCCTCCGGATGTCGTCCTCACGGGCCTGGATCAGATCCGCGTCCCCCTCGGCCCGGCCCTCCACCATGGCGTCGAGCTCGCCGTAGAGGCGCTGCAGGCGGCTCCGGGCGTCCTCACGGGCCCGCGCCTGCTCCGTGTGGCGCTGCAACGCATCGTCCAGCCGCCGCTGCTCGATCTCCAGCTGCACTTTCAGGCTGTAGATCGCCGCCAGCTGCTCCTCCGGCCGCTTCATGTCCTGCGCTCCGGGGCCCGGAGACAGGCCCAGGAGCACGGTGACGAGGGCGGCCCGCCCCATCGGGCTCATGCCCGCCCCTTGCCGGCGTCCCGTCCGAGGAGCATCTCGGCAATGCGCACGGCATTGAGCGCGGTCCCTCCGGCCAGGTCGTCACACACGGCCCAGATCCAGAACGACGACTCGCGCGCTCCCGGCCGGATGCCCCCGACCAGGATCCCGCCCTCCCCCGCCCTCTCGACGGGCGTCACCTTCTCGCCGCGCCGCTCGAAGCGGAAGTCGTCGCCGCCGGCGAAGCACGCGGCCAGATCGTCGGTGCTCCTCCCGGGATCGAGCACCACGTGCGCCATGAGGGCATGGCCGTGGAACACCGGCGCCTGGATGACCTGGACGCCCAGCGCGAAGCCGCCCCCGGTGATCCGGCGGACCTCCTCCGCGAGGTCCGCGCGGCCCGCATCCCGTCCGTGCCGCTCTTCCCCCGCGAAGCCGGGGATGACGTTGAACGCCAGCTGGCGACCGAAGACCTCCCGGGGCATGTCCGAGAAGCTCAGGAGGCTGGCGGTCTGCTTGTAGAGCTCGTCGATTCCCGGCTCTCCGTGTTGCGATGCCGGCTGCAGAACCACCGCCACGACCTCCTGCAGCCCGCAGCGGCTCCGGACGGGCGCGAGCACAGTGGACAGGAGCTGGGCCACCGGGTGCGGCGTGGCGATCACGCCGGGGCCTTCGGAGATCGCCTCCGGGTTGACCGAGGCGTTCACGAGGGGCGCCGCACCGGAGGCGGCCGCGCCGGTCAGATCGACGGCCGTGAATCCGACCCGGCCCGCCCAGTCCAGGTAACGGGCCCCCTCCTCACGGCTGCCGCACAGGAAGGCGATGTCCAGGTTCGCGAGGGTGTCGATGTCCGGCTCGGTGACGAGCATCGGCTCCCCCTTGAACTCCGTCAGGTTGGAGTCGGCTTCCGCGGTCGACGAGTAAAGGCGGACCGAGGCCGCGGGGAACGCCCGGGAGGCGAGATGGTCCTTCACGCCCCTGGCCGCCAGCGTGGTGGCGTCGAACAGCGCGACGTGCGCCCGGCGGCGGAAGCGCGCCACCTCAACCACGGCCATCGCGACCTCCCGCCGCGGCCGGGCGCGGCTCCTTCTGCGCCGGCACGGCGCGGAGCCGCGGGACGAGCCCGGAGAGGAGGTACGCGAAGCTGAGGAACAGGCCGACCTCCTTGGGATACCCGGCCGCGATGAAGAACACCAGGGCCATCAGGATCACGACCACCCACGGCACGCGCCGACGCAGATCGATCTCCTTGAAGGATCGATACCGCACCTTGCTGATCATCAGGACCGAGAGGGTCACGACGAGGCACATCACCAGGATGCCGGTGATCCGGTCGGTCACCCGCTCCGGATCGTAGAACACGCACGCGGCCACGGCGCAGGCCGCGGCCGGCGTCGGCAGCCCCACGAAATAGCGCTTGTCCAGGGTCGGCGCCTGGATGTTGAAGCGGGCCAGGCGAGCCGCGCTCGTGGCCAGAAGAAGGAACGGCGCCAGGGACCAGGGCTTGGGGAGGGAGGAGAGGGCCCACACATAGACGAGGATCGACGGCGCGATGCCGAAGGAGATGACGTCGGCGAGCGAATCGAACTGCACGCCGAAGTCGCTCGTCGTCCCCGTGAGCCTGGCCACCCAGCCGTCCACCCGATCGAGGAGCGCCGCGATGAACAGGGCGATCGCCGCCCACTCGAACTCGCCCTGGATGCTGCGCACGACGGCGATGTAGCCGCAGAGCAGGTTCCCGGTCGTGAACAGGCTCGGAATCAGGTAGGCGCCGCGCCGGAACCGGGCCCGGTCCTTCAGCCGTGCAGGATCCCTCATGCCCGCGCCCCGGCGGCCGAGGCGCGCTGCGCGACCGGGACCTCCCGAGCCAGCACCGTCAGCCCTCCACGGACCCGGTCGCCGACCGTCACCAGCGGCTCGATGCCCGGAGGCAAGTGCAGGTCCGTGCGCGATCCGAAGCGGATGAGGCCGATCCGCTCGCCGCGCCTCACCTCGTCGCCGGGCCTCTTGGCGCAGACGATCCGCCGCGCCACGACGCCGGCGATCTGCGTGACGCCGTAGTCGCCCGCCTGCGACGCGATGACCAGGTGGTTGCGCTCGTTCTCGCGGCTCGCCCGCCCCTGCCAGGCCGGGTGGAAACGGCCGGAGGTGTAGGCCACGGTGCGGACCGTCCCCTCCACAGGCGATCGGTTGATGTGGCAGTCGAAGAGCGACAGGAACACCGAGATCCGCGCCCCCTCCGGTCCGCGCTCGATGTCCGAGACGCGGCCGTCGGCCGGCGACAGCACCAGGCCCTCTCCGGTCGGCGACGCCCGTGCGGGATCGCGGAAAAAGAACAGAACGAACAGGATGAGCACCAGGGCCGGGAGGACGCCCCAGGGGCCGAGGACCGCGCCGAGAAGGATGGCGGCCGCGAGCAGGCCCAGGAGGAAGGGGATCGCCTCTCTTGCCACCGGCACCTGTGCCTCCCGTCGAAAAAGGGGGCCTGCCGCAGCGCCCCCTCCACGCCGTGCGCGTCGGATTTCCGAGGTCCCCTTACCGGACCCCGGCGCCGCTGGTGCGCTCCATGTGGTGCCGGAGGATCGCTTCCATGCGGTCCTTGAGCTGCAGCTTCTGTTTCTTGATGTTGACGCTCTCGACCCGCTCGGTCTCGTCGAGGACGGCCTTTCCCTGAAGTTCCTGAAGACGGGACTCACAGCTGGCGTGCTCCGCCAGCAGCTTTCGATACTCCTCGTGGTTCTCCGAAAGGGTCCTCTTCAGGTCCTCCTGGATGTGCACCATCGTCCTAGACCTCCTGGTTTTAAAGGGCGTTCGAGCGAAGGCGGTTGAGTCGCACAGGCGTCCATGTTTACGGCCAAGTCTAGCATCCCGGATCGGTTGGTGCAAGGGTCGGGTCGGGTGTCATCCGGCCGTCCGGGGCTCGATCCGGCGCCACATGACGATCGCGTCCTCGTGCGTGTCGGTGTAGTACTGCTTCCGGCGACCGATCGGGAGGAAGCCGGCCGAGCGGTACAGGGCCAGGGCCGCCGCGTTGCTCGGTCGAACCTCCAGGGTGATCTCGCGGCATCCCTGGGACGCCGCGTGATCCAGCAGGAAGCGGAGAAACCGCGTTCCCACGCCCTGCGCCCGGACGCGAGGATGGACGGCGATGTTGTTGATCTTCATCTCCTGATCGACGAGCCAGACGCAGGCGAACGCGATCACGGGCGGCTCCGTGCGGACCCGGCCCACGAACAGGCTCGCGTACGGGTTCTCGAGCAGCTCGTAACGGAACGAGGATTCGCTCCAGGGAATCGGGAACGACTGGTTCTCGATCTCCATCACGCCGGGGATGTCCTCCAGCGACATCGGCACGAACGTGAGCGCCGAGGCCCTGTCCCGATGCCTCCGGGTCTTGACGATCATCGGCGCGCCACCTCGGCGTCGGATGGGCGCACGTAGTTGGGGCGCAGGGCGCCCGGATCGTAGGCGCCTCCGGGGTGGAGCGTCGCCCCGCCCCAGACGGCGAGCGCTCCGGCCAGGGCCGGCTGGGGCTCGATGCCCGTCACCTCCAGGCCGGCCTCGCGGGCCGCCTGCCGGAGGGTCGCGACCGCGTCCCCGACCAGGATCGCGCCGCCACGAGTCTCCTCCACGAGGTCCCGTGGCCGCCAGGACCGGTCGTCCGTCTCACGGCACAGCCCGCTCCCCTCGCGACGGAACAGCGCGGCATACACCTCGCCCCGCCCGGCCTCGAGGACGGCGCACAGCCGCGGGGCGCCACCCGCGAGAGGCAGGGCGGCTCGCGCCAGCGCCTCGAGAGTGGAGAGGCCGCCGAGGGGCACGTCGAGGGCGTAGGCCAGCCCCTTGGCCGTGGCCATCCCGATGCGCACGCCGGTGAAGGAGCCGGGGCCGATCGTGACGGCGATGGCCGCCAGATCGGAGGGCTTGAGTCCCGCCCCGGTCAGGAGCGCGTCGAGGCGCGTCAGGAGGTCGCCCGCGTGCCCATGGCGCCCGTCGAGGTGCGCCAGGGCCGCGACCTCCCCGCCGCGCGCCAGCGCCACGCTCGCGCGGCGGGTGGCGGTGTCGATGCCGAGGATGGTCATATCCGGACCGCCGTCAGCCGGCGGCCAGGCCGCCGCGCCGCAGGAATTCCGTGACCTGGGCCTCCTGATGGTCCCATTCGAGGAGGAAGACGGCCCCCACCTCGTAGCGCAGCGGCTGCCCTTCGATCTCTTCCATGCGCACCACGCGGGCTCGCAGGGTGACGCGCGCCTGATCCCGGCTGTCCTGACAGACGATCACCAGCTCGTCGCCGATGGAGAACGCGCGATCGCTCTCGAACAGCAGGCCGCTCCGGCTGATGTTGACCGGCGCCTCCGTCTCCTCCCGGAAGTCCGAGGCGTCCCGGCCGGCCGGCGTCACGCGGATCTGCACCTGCTGGCGCATCACGTCGAACCGGATGTAGCTGCGCCGCTCGCGGTAATAGACTCCGACCGTGTTTCCCCCGCGCGCCTTCGCCTGGTGCATCGCCTCCTCGGCCCGCCGGAGCAGCCGGTCCGGCATCGCCGCGTCCGCCGGGTACTTCGCCATGCCGATGGTGACGGTCATGGCGATCGGGCGGCCGTCGATGTCGCGTCGCATGAAGTGGCGTTCCACCTCCTTGCGGATGCGCTCGGCCACCAGGAAGGCCCCCATCCGCTCGGTCTCCGGCAGGATCAGGCCGAACTCCTCGCCGGACAGGCGGGCGGCCATGTCGATGTCGCGGATCCTGTTTTTCACGAGGATGGCCACCTCGCGCAGCAGGATGTCCCCGACCAGCTCGCCGTGCCTCTCGTTGATCTCCCGGAAGTCGTCGATGTCGAGGTAGAGCACCGTCAGCTCCAGCTTGTACCGCTTGGCCCGCCGGATCTCCTTCTGCAGGGCCGACAGGAACTGCCGCGCGTTCCACAACCCGGTGCGCGCATCGACCGGCGAGGAGGGGTCCTGACGGTCGTGCAGCGACAAATCGATGATGCGCGGGCTGACGAGCTGCCGGTTGACGTTGACGAAATAATCGAGCACCGCCACGCGCAGGCCGACGTTGCGCTGCAGCGCCTGGCCGAGCCGCTGCCGGTGCTTGAGCACCTCGTCCCAGTGGAGGCGGGCCTCCGACTCCTCGAAGCCCAGGCCCGTCAGGATGAGGAGAAGCGCCGCGTAGACCTGGAGGCCGCTCTGCGTCCGGATCTGATCCAGGCGCCGCAGGATTCTCTCTTCGTTGTGGGCGTCCTCCCGCAGGATTTCGGTCAGCTCCTCGCGGTGGCGCGACGCTTCCTCCAGGGTGATCACGGGACCCCCCGGGGGGCGCGCGGATCGATCTCGGCCAGGACAGCGGCGATCCCGAGCCGCGCCTCGGCGCCGAACGACACAGCCGCCTTCCAGGGCGCCCGCCCGGCCACCGGCCCATCCGCCACCCTGAGGACGCGCGACGGGATCGCCGTGGCCACAGGACGCACGACCCCCTGACGCAGCGCCAGGATCACCTCGGAGCCGGGATCGATTCGCTGGTGGACGGTGAACAGGGCCCCTCCCAGGGACAGGTCTTCCAGCACGATGGCCCAATCGACGCCGTCCCGGCGCAGCCGCGCCTCGACCGGGACGCTCACCACCGTGCGTGAGTGGGCCCGGCGCTCCTGTCGGTGCAGCGCCTGCCCCGACCCCTCCCGCCGGGCCGTCGCCAGGGCCTCCCTGGCCTTGCGGGTCAGATCGACGGCGTCCGCCGCAGGGCCGGAACCCGACGCCGCTCCGGCGCTCCAGGCCGCGCCGGTCGCGGCGAAGAGGGAGCGGCGGAATCGCCCCGCGGCCAGAAGACCCTGTCTCCCGCCGGTGCACGGAAGCAGGACGAGGAAGGCGTCGGGCGACAGGCTGCCGACGACGTCGATGTCGCGCGCGCCGTCGCACAACCCCCGTCGGGCCGCCTGCCGATCGCCGGCCGCCCCGGGGGCGTCTCCGTCCGGCGCCAGGACGACCACGGCGACGGGGCGGCCGGACCGCTGAGCGCGCCGAGACTCCTGTCGCAAGGACTCCTCGAGCGGCGCCGCGAACTCGTCCGGGGAGGTCCGGACGGCGGGGGCGCCTGAGCGGTAGACGGGTTCCCGCATGGTCCGGTCCACGTCGTGGAGGAGATCGCAGGCGGCGACGCTGAAGCCAGGGTCCCGGCCCATCAGCTCCTCGAGACCGGATCGATGCCTGTCGATGGCGAGGACCAGGGGACCCGCCTCGTCCTCGGAGCATTCCAGGGTCGCGACGCACGCCAGGACGGCGCGAAACGGCTCGATCGGATGCCGCGTGGCGAGGCCGGCGAGCGCCTCGACCAGGCGGTCGCCCCGGGCGGCGGGGTCTTCGAGGACCTTCCGGATGTCGTCCTGGACGGTGCGTCTCAGGTCCCGCGGGTCCACAGTTACCTCAGGATGACGGGCTCCTTGCCTGCCCCGCGATGTTAACGGCTCCCCCGGAGGCTGTCAACAAACGGCGGCCGGGAAAAGTTTTTGACAATTCCTTGACTGCGCCTTATATTACGTTCAGGTGATTTGAAATAGAGGAACACATGGTCTACCAAAGAGATACATCACATTCTCCCACCCGAGACACGACCAGCGAGCGTGAGGTGAGACCGGTGCCCACAGGCTCAGAGATCGTGAACATGATCGGGAGGCTCCAGGACTTGCGGGGCTTCAAGGACCAGCACTGGGAGGGCAGCTTCGAGGATTACCTCCAGATCGTCCGTCACAACACGAAGGTCACCCGCACGGCGTTCCAGCGCATGTACGACATGATTTTGGCCAAGGGGACGCGGGAATATTACGAGTACAAGAAAAAAATCCTCCACTACAACTTCTTCGACGACAAGGACCACGGCGGCGTCGACGCGATCTTCGGGCTCGACATCCCGCTGATGAAGCTGGTGAACGTCTTCAAGTCCGCGGCGCAGCGCTACGGCACCGAGAAGCGCGTGCTGCTCCTCCACGGACCGGTCGGGTCGTCCAAATCGACCATCGTGAGGCTCCTGAAGAAGGGGCTGGAGGACTACTCGCGCACGCCGGAGGGCGCCCTCTACACCTTCACCTGGGTGCTGCCGGCCGAGATCGGCCGCAAGCGATCGGACCAGAGCGAGATCCTCTCCTGTCCGATGCACGAGGAGCCGTTGCATCTGGCGCCGGAGGGGCTGCGCCCCGAGGTCCTGCGGATGCTGAACGAGGGCCGCCCCGAGGGGGAGCGGGTCCTGATCGAGGGGGATCTCTGCCCCGCCTGCCGCCAGAACTACAAGGAGCTCAACCTGCGCTACGGGGGCGACTGGACCAAGATCGTCTCGCACGTGCGGGTGCGCCGCCTGATCCTCTCCGAGAAGGACCGGGTCGGGATCGGCACGTTCCAGCCGAAGGACGAGAAGAACCAGGATTCGACGGAGCTGACCGGAGACATCAACTATCGCAAGATCGCCGAGTTCGGCTCCGACTCCGACCCCCGGGCCTTCAACTTCGACGGCGAGTTCAACGTCGCCAACCGCGGCCTGATCGAGTTCATCGAGGTCCTCAAGCTCGAGGTCGCGTTCCTCTACGACCTCCTGGGCGCTTCCCAGGAGCACAAGATCAAGCCGAAGAAGTTCGCCCAGACCGACATCGACGAGGTGATCATCGGGCACACGAACGAGCCGGAGTACCGCAAGCTCCAGCACAACGAGTTCATGGAGGCCCTGCGCGACCGGACCGTGAAGATCGACATTCCGTACATCACCAAGCTCTCGGAGGAGATCAAGATCTACGAGAAGGACTACAACCCGGCGCGCATCAAGGGGAAGCACATCGCGCCGCACACCCTCGAGATGGCGGCCATGTGGGCGGTCCTGACGCGCCTCGAGGAGCCCAAGAAGGCCGACCTGACGCTCATGCAGAAGCTGCGCCTGTACAACGGCAAGACGCTTCCCGGGTTCACCGAGGACAATATCAAGGAGCTGCGCAAGGAGGCGTCGCGCGAAGGCATGGACGGCATCTCGCCGCGTTACATCCAGGACAAGATCAGCAACGCCCTGGTGTCCGACAAGGGCGAGGGATGCATCAATCCCTTCATGGTCCTGAACGAGCTCGAGTCGGGGCTGAGGCACCACTCGCTCATCACCTCCGAGGAGCTGCGCAAGCGCTACCGCGACCTGCTGGGAAACGTCAAGCAGGAATACGAGGACATCGCCAAGAACGAGGTGCAGCGCGCGATCTCGGCCGATGAGGAGGCGATCGCCCGCCTCTGCAGCAATTACATCGACAACGTCAAGGCGTACACGCAGCGCGAGCGGGTTCGCAACAAGTACACCGGACAGGACGAGGAGCCGGACGAGCGTCTGATGCGGTCGATCGAGGAGAAGATCGACATCCCGGACAACCGCAAGGACGACTTCCGGCGCGAAATCATGAACTACATCGGCGCCCTGGCGGTGGAAGGCAAGTCGTTCAACTACAAGACCAACGAGAGGCTGCACAAGGCCCTCGAGCTCAAGCTCTTCGAGGACCAGAAGGACTCCATCAAGCTGACCTCGCTGGTCTCCTCGGTCGTGGACAAGGACACCCAGGAGAAGATCGACGTCGTGAAGAGCCGGCTGAAGAAGGACTACGGCTATTGCGACATCTGCGCCACGGATGTGCTGCATTACGTGGCCAGCATCTTCGCCCGGGGCGACGCCCGCGACTGACGGGCTCCCAGCCGTGTTTCTGATGCCCCTGCCGGGCCGCGGGCGGACGGTCGCCGGGAGCCCTGCAGGGGCGTTTCTGTCGGAGGGGGGATCGGCGTGATCCTCAGGATCGAGCAGGACCACAACCGCTTCAAGCAGATCATCCGCGGGCGGATCAAGAAGGAGCTCAAGAAGTACATCTCGAGCGGCGAGCTCATCGGCCGCCGCGGCAAGGACTACATCTCGATTCCCCTCCCCCAGATCCGCATTCCGCAGTTCGTCTACGGACCCAAGCAGACCGGCGGGGTCGGCCAGGGCGAGGGGGCGATCGGCACCGTCCTGGGAGCCGGAGAGGTCGAGGGCGGCAAGCGCGAGGCGGGGAACCAGCCGGGCGAGCACCTGCTCGAGGTGGACCTCTCGCTGGACGAGCTGGCCGAGATGCTCGGGGAGGAGCTGGAGCTCCCGGAAATCAGGCCCAAGGGCCGCAAGAACATCATGTCCTCGAAGGACCGCTACACGGGGATCTCGCGCTACGGCCCCGAGACGCTCCGGCACTTCAAGCGGACCTACAAGGAGACGCTGAAGCGCAGCATCTCCACCGGCACCTACCGCCCGGACAACCCGATCCTCATCCCGATCCGCGCCGACAAGCGCTACCGATCGTGGAAGAGCGCCGTCATGCCGCAGGCCAACGCCGTGATCATCTACATGATGGACGTCTCGGGATCGATGGGCGAGGAGCAGAAGGAGATCGTGCGCATCGAGTCGTTCTGGATCGACACCTGGCTCCGGCACCACTACAAGGGCGTGGAGATCCGCTACATCATCCACGACGCCGAGGCGCGCGAGGTCGATCGCGACACGTTCTACCATACGCGCGAGTCGGGCGGGACCGTGATCTCGGCGGCCTACAGGCTGTGCGCCCGCATCATGGAGATGGACTATCCCGCGGAGGAATGGAACATCTACTGCCTGCACTTCTCGGACGGCGACAACTGGTCGCAGGGGGACACCGAGGAGTGCATCACCCTCCTCAAGTCCCAGGTCCTGCCGCGCGTCAACCTGTTCTGCTACGGCCAGGTCGAGAGCCCGTACGGCACCGGCCAGTTCCTCGTGGACCTCAAGGAGGGTTGCGCGGACGACGAGCGGATCGCCCTGTCGAAGATCGAGAACAAGGACGGGATCTATCAGTCGATCAAGGATTTTCTTGGACGGGGGCGCTGACGGTGGCCAACCTGCCGAAGGACCTGCAGGAGCTGCAGGAGGAGATCGAGGGGCACGCGCGCGCCTTCGGCCTGGACTTCTTCCCCGTCATCTTCGAGCTCCTCGACTACCGGGGACTCAACCAGGTCGCCGCCTTCGGAGGGTTTCCGACGCGCTATCCGCACTGGCGCTTCGGCATGGAGTACGAGCACCTTCAGAAGTCCTACTCCTATGGCCTGTCGAAGATCTACGAGATGGTCATCAACAACGACCCCTGCTACGCCTACCTTCTCGAGTGCAACCAGATCGTCGACCAGAAGCTGGTCATGGCGCACGTCTACGCCCACTGCGACTTCTTCAAGAACAATCTGGCGTTCTCCAAGACCAACCGCAAGATGATGGACGTGATGGCCAACCACGCGACCCGCATCCGCCGCTACATGGACGCGCACGGGGTCGAGGCGGTCGAGAACTACGTCGACAGCTGCCTGTCGCTCGAGAACCTGATCGACCCTCACTCCCCCTTCATCGTGCGGGAGCGCGTCCGGGAGCGGGACGGGGCCGAGGAGCCGAAGCCTCAGATCCGGCGGATGAAGAGCAAGTCCTACATGAACGACTTCATCAACCCTCCGGAGTTCATCGAGGCGCACAAGAAGAAGCTGGAGGAGGAGGCCAAGCGCAAGAAGCGTTTCCCCGAGACCCCCCAGCGGGACGTGCTCAAGTTCCTCATCGAGAACTCCCCCCTGGAGAACTGGCAGCGGGACGTCCTGGCGATCGTCCGCGAGGAGGCCTACTACTACGCGCCGCAGGCGCAGACCAAGATCATGAACGAAGGCTGGGCGACCTACTGGCACTCCAAGCTGATGACCGAGAAGGTGCTGACCGACGCCGAGCTCATCGATTACGCCGACCACCACTCGGGCACCCTGGGCGGGCGGAGCGGCCGTCTGAACCCTTACAAGCTGGGCGTGGAGCTGTACCGCAACATCGAGGAGCGCTGGAACAAGGGGCGCTTCGGCAAGGAGTTCGATGACTGCGAGGATCTGGTCGAGCGCGCCCGCTGGGACCGCAAGGCGGGGCTCGGGAGGGAGAAGATTTTCGAAGTCCGCCGGCACTGCACCGACGTCACGTTCATCGACAACTACCTGACCGAGGACTTCTGCCGCGAGCACAAGCTGTTCCTCTACGACTTCAATCCCAAGACCGGCATGTACCAGATCAGCGACCGCGACTTCAAGAAGGTCAAACAGCGCCTTCTCTTCCAGCTCACGAACTTCGGCCAGCCGTTCATCTTCGTGGTGGACGGCAATTTCCGGAACAAGGGGGAGCTCCTGCTGCAGCACAAGTTCGAGGGGGCCGAGCTGAAGCACGACTATGCCCGGGACACCCTGAGGAACATCCAGAGAGTCTGGGGTCGCCCGGTCAATCTGGACACCCTGGTGGACGAAAAGGCCCGCCGGATCAGTTTCGACGGCGAGGAGTTCGAAGAGAAGGACATCACGGACAAGGTGGCATGATGAACAGCTCGACGGGCACGGCGGGCGTCACGACGAACCCTTCGACTTCGGCGAAGCCGGCCGGCGCGCACGAGGCGCGCCAGTCCATCTGGGCCTTCGCGGGCGGCAAGGGAGGCGTGGGCCGATCCCTGCTGGCGGCGAACCTCGGGATCCAGCTGGCCCGCGCCGGGCGGCGGGTGGTCCTGGTCGATCTCGACCTGCAGGGCTGCAACCTGCCGACCTTTCTCGGCTACCAGCGCCTGCCGCGGACGCTGTCCGACCTGGCCTCGGGAAAGGCGGCGCTCCTTTCGGAGCTGGCCTGCGAGACCCCGACCGCTCAGCTGAGGATCATCGGCGGTCTCCAGCGCGGCGAGCTGCGCGACGACCCGGTGGCGTTCGTGCGGCAGGTGGCGGGTCAGTTCAGCACGCTGGCGGCCGATCACATCCTGATCGACTGCGGCTCGGGTCGATGGCCGGCGTCCGTCGCCGCGTTTGCGGAGGCGACGATCGGCATCCTCGTCACGACGCCGGAGCCGGCCGCGCTCGAATCGGCCTACCTGTTCACGGAGGCGTACCTGCGCTGGTGCGTGGTCCGCGCCGTCACGGGAGAGAAGATGTCCGCCATCGAGGCGCGACTCAGGGAGTCCGGGGCCGATCCTGCCGGCCTCAGCTTCCGCAGCTTCATGACGCGCCTGGAGGGGATCGACGCGGCGGCCAGGGACGCGATCGCCGCGGTCATCAGGAGGACGCGCCTCGAGCTCCTCCTGAACCAGGTGCGGACCGAGGCGGACGAGGAGGCGTCCGCCTGCCTCGCCAGCGGCTTCAGAAAGTGCTTCGGGGTCAACCTGGCGACCGCCGGCATCATCGAGCACGACCTGTCCGTCCTCCAGGCCGTGCAGAAGCGCCGGCCGCTCTCGCAGCAGTATCCGAACGCCGCGTCCACCAAGGAGATCTCCCGTGCCGCCGCCCGGCTGCTGTCCGTGGGCGTCGGCCCCCTGCGGGACCCGGACGAAGAATGGGAGGACCTCGACGGGCTCGATCACTACCGCGTCCTGGAGGTCGTTCCCAAGGCCTCGCCCAAGGAGGTCCAGTCGGCGTACCAGCTGCTGAAGAAGACCTACGACCCGGACACCACGTGCCTCTCGCCCCTCATGGACGCGCCGGGCCTGCGCGATCTGCAGGGGCGCATCGAGGCCGCCTACCGGACGCTCATCTTCCTGGAAAGCCGCTCCGACTACGATCGGCGCCTCCTCGGTTCAGGCGCGCTCCGGGAGGACCAGGTCCGCGGCCTGCATGCCGCCCCGGGCGCGCCCGGCCTGGCCCCAGCGGCGCTCGAGCTGGCGGGCGGCCAGTCGGTCGCACCCCCGGCCGAAGACGCGAGCCCGACGGCCCCCGTCGCGACCCCGGGCTCTCCGGCAACGGGTGGCGGGGCCGAGCCTGCCCCCGAGTCCGACGTGCCCGGCGTGCCGGCGTCCGTCGCCCCCTCGCCGGTCCCGACCGCGCCGGAGGGTCCCGGTCTCCCCGGCCATCAGGAGGGGGAGGCCCAGCCCACGCCCGGGAGCGGCGCCGAGCTCCGCGAGGCGAGGCAGCGCCTGAACCTCGCGGTCGAGACCATCGCCGAGAAGACCAAGATCCGGCGCGCCTACCTGCAGGCGATCGAGGAGGAGCGTTTCGGAGATCTGCCCGCCGCCGTGTTCGTGCGCGGTTTCCTGCGCGAATACGCCCGCTGCCTCGGCCTGCCGGGAGACGAGGTCACCGGCCTTTACATGAAGCGCCACCGGGACTGGCAGGAATCCCGCGGCCAGTCCTCCGAGCCCGCCCCACCCTGGTCCCACAACTAGGAGCCTGTCCGAGCCGTGGGCCGGCCCGCGGGACCGCCCCGGGCGGCGCCGACCGGGCCGTCGTACCTGGTGATAGAATTCCTCTTTTTTGCCGGGAGGCCCATGGACCCGATCATCACGCGGGAAGAGGATCTGCACGGGTATTTCGACGGCGGATCCAAGCCTCGCGATCGGTGGGGAATCGGCCTGGAGTACGAGAGGGCCGGCGTGTTCCGCGACAACGGGCGCGCCGTGCCGTTCGAGGGGCCGGCCTCCGTCGAGACCCTGCTCACGACGCTGTCCCGTCATCGCGGCTGGGAGCCGATCTTCGAGGGCGGCCGCATCCTCGCCCTGAAAAAAGGAGGCACGCGCATCACCCTCGAGCCGGGAGCGCAGCTCGAGCTCTCGGGGGCGGTCCATCGCGACCTGGCCTCGCTCAGGGACGAGCTCATGGCCTTCGTGTCCGAGGTCGAGGAGACCTCGCGCCCGCACGGCATCACCTGGCTCGGCATCGGCGTGCAGCCGTTCACCCCCCTCGATGAGATCGGCTTCATCCCCAAGAAGCGCTACGCCCTCATGCGCGAGTACCTGCCGCGCCGCGGCAGTCGCGCCCTGGTCATGATGAAGCAGACCTGCGGCATCCAGATCAACCTGGACTATGCCAGTGAAATCGACGCCGCCGACAAGCTGCGCACGGCGATGGGGATCTCGCCGCTCCTTACGGCGCTGTACGCCAACTCCCCCATCAGCGACGGCCGGCTCAACGGCTTCATGTCCTACCGCGCCTGGGCCTGGCGCGACACCGACCCGGACCGCTGCGGGCTCCTGCCGTTCGTGTTCAAGGATCGCGCCGGGTTCTCCGACTACCTGGACTACGCCCTCGACGTGCCGATGTTCTTCGTCGTGCGCGGCGAGGAGTATCTTCCCGCGGGAGGGATGACGTTCCGGAAGTTCATCAAGAAGGGGTTGAACGGGACGCGGCCGACCCTGGCCGACTGGGACGTGCATCTCTCGACGCTGTTCCCCGAGGTGCGGCTCAAGAAGTACATCGAGGTGCGCGGCATGGATTCGGGCGAGCCCGCCTCCTGCCTGGCCCTGGCGGCGCTCCTGAAAGGAATCCTCTACGACGGCGCCTCGCGGCGCCACGCCTGGGAGATGGTCCGCGATCTCGCCTTCAAGGACCGCGAGCGGCTGCTCGACGACGCCTGTCGCGTGGGGCCCGCCGCCCGCCTCGCCGCTTCGGGATCCGGACGAGGCGACGCGCCCGCTCGCGGCACGGTGGTGGCGCGGGACCTGCTCATCGAGATCGTCCGCCTGGCCCGGCAGGGCCTGAACAACCAGGGCTGTCCGGAGGAATCCGAATACCTCGGCCTGCTCGATCGGCGGCTCGGGGGCGAGGGCGGGTGTCCGGCGGCCCGGCTGGCGGCCGACTGGGAAGGCCCCCTCGGGCGGAACCCGGTGAAGCTGGTGGAGGCCCTGGGTCAGCCCGCTCCCGAGGCGGTCTGAATGGCGCCTCAGGGCCGCCCCGGAAGCGCGGTGGCCCCGGCCTCCCTCCTCGTCGAGAGCGTCCCCAATTTCAGCGAAGGGCGGCGACGCGAGGTGATCGAGGCCATCGTGGACGCGGCCGTTGGCGGCGGACCCGTCGCCTGTCTCGATGTCTCGTCCGATCCGGACCACAATCGCTCGGTCCTGACCCTCGCCGGCCACCCCGAAGCGGTGCGCTCCGCCCTCGAGGCGATGGTGGCGGCCTGCGTCGGGCGCATCGACCTGCGCGCCCACCAGGGGGGGCACCCGCGCATGGGGGCGGTGGACGTCATTCCCCTGATCCCGATCCGCGGCGTGACCATGGACGAGTGCGTGCGCCTGGCGCGCGATCTGGGCGCGTCCCTCGCCGCCCGCCATGGGCTTCCGGTGTACCTGTACGAGAAGGCCGCGAGCTCCCCGAACCGCCGCAACCTGGCGGAGATCCGCAAGGGGGAGTTCGAGGGGTTCCAGGAGAAGATCAAGGATCCGCTCTGGAAGCCCGACTTCGGCCCGGACCGTGTCCATCCGACGGCCGGATGCGTCGCGGTGGGGGCCCGTGAATTCCTGGTCGCCTACAACATCAACCTGGCGTCTCACGACCTCGAGCTGGCCAGGACCATCGCCCGCGCCATCCGGGAGAGCAGCGGCGGCCTCCCGTGCGTCAAGGCGATGGGCGTCCTGCTCGACGACCGGCAGACCGCGCAGGTGTCGATGAACATGACCGACTTCAGGACCACGTCCCTGCACACCGTGTTCGAGCGGGTGCGTGAGCTCGCCGCGGGCCGGGGGGTCGCCATCGCCTCGAGCGAGATCGTCGGCCTGGTGCCGGCCGACGCCCTTCCGGAAGACCCCCGCCGCACCCTGAAGCTCGAAGACTTCAGCACCTCGAAGGTGTTCGAGCGGCGGCTCGAGGAGGCCCTGGCGGAGGGCCCGGGCGGCCGTCGATGAGCCGGGCGCGCCCCCCCCGGATCGCCATCCAGGGCGAGCGGGGCGCCTTCTCGGAGCTCGCGGCGCGATCCCTGTTCGGGCCGCGGGTCGACATCCTCCCCTGCCGGGATTTCGATGCGCTGTTCCAGGCGGCCGAGAGGGGGCGCTGCCGCTACGCGCTGGCGCCCGTCGAGAACACCATCGCGGGCTCCGTGAACCGCGTCTACGACCTCCTCCTCGATTCCCCGCTGCAGGTCGTCGGGGAGGCGATCATCCGCGTGTCGCACAGCCTGATCGCCCTGCCGGGGGTGCCGTTGCGGGCGGTCCGGCGCGTGTATTCCCATCCGGTGGCCCTGGCGCAGTGCGAGGCGTTCTTCCGGCGGCATCCCCGGCTGACGCGCACCGCCACCTACGACACCGCGGGGAGCGTGCGCCTGCTGCGGGAGCAGGGAGCGCGCGACGCAGCCGCCATCGCCTCGGAGCTCGCCGCGCGCCTGTACGGCGCGCGGATCTTGAAGAGGGGGCTGGAGGATCACCGGGCCAATTTCACGCGCTTCTACCTGTTGTCGCGCGACGGGCGGCCGATCCGAAGGCCCGACAAGACCTCCCTGCTGTTCGCGGCCCCTCACGTTCCGGGTGCCCTGTTCCGGTGCATGGGGGTGTTCGCCCTGCGCGACATCAATCTGCTGAAGATCGAGTCCCGCCCGATGGCCGGCCGCCCGTGGGAATACGTGTTTCACGTCGACTTCGAGGGATCGCCCCGCGAGGCGCGCTGCCGGAACGCCCTGAGGCATCTGGAGGAGGTCTGCGACTTCGTGCGCGTCCTGGGCTCGTATCCGCGCGCGCGCACCCCGCGTTCCCGCTAGGAGCCCGGCCGAGCACGGGGCCGGGCCGGCGCGCCGCGGCGCCCCTACAGCCGCTGGCCCATCCTGTGCAGCTTCATGATGTTGGTGGCGCCCGCCCTGGGCGAGGTGCCCGAGACCACCACGACCCGCTGTCCTCGCGTGAGCAGGCCTGCCGCGAGAAGGGCGCGCTCACCCTGCCGCAGCATCAGGTCGGTGTTCCTGGAGAAGGCCAGGTGGATCGGCAGGACCCCCCAGTAGAGCGCCATGCGCCGGCGCACACCCTCCGAGGGGGCGAAGGCGAGAATCGGACAGGGCGGCTTGAGCTTCGAGAGGATCCGGGCGGTCGAGCCGGTCTGGGTGTACACCACGATCGCCCGCGCCTGCCACTGCCGGGCGGCGTCGCTGGCGGCATGGGCGACGGCCTGGACTTCCCGGTTGGCGCCGGGCGACGCCTCCATGCGGGTCTCGGGGCGCAGCTCCGCCTTCTCGGCCTCCCGGATGATCCGGTCCATGACCGCGACGGCTCGGGCCGGGAACCGGCCGCTCGCGGTCTCGGCCGAGAGCATCACGGCGTCGGTGCCGTCGAAGATGGCATTGGCCACGTCGGAGGCCTCGGCGCGAGTCGGGCGCGGCTGTGCGACCATCGACTCGAGCATCTGCGTGGCGGTGATGGCAATCACGCCCGCGCGGTTCGCTTCCCTGAGGATGGTCTTCTGCAGGATCG
The DNA here is from genome assembly GCA_036001465.1 of Candidatus Polarisedimenticolia bacterium. Classification (NCBI taxonomy): domain Bacteria; kingdom Pseudomonadati; phylum Acidobacteriota; class Candidatus Polarisedimenticolia; species Candidatus Polarisedimenticolia bacterium. The sequence continues at coordinate 36,241 of DASYUH010000004.1, read as the reverse complement.
GGACGCGCTCCAGCGGCACCTCGACGCCGAGATCGCCGCGCGCCACCATGACCCCGTCCGCCGCCTCCAGGATCTCACCGAGGCGATCCACGGCCTGGCGCACCTCGAGCTTGGCGATCAGGGCCACGTCCCGGCCCTGCCGCGCCACGAGGCGGCGCACGCGCCGCACGTCCTCCGCCGAGCGCACGAACGACAGCGCCACGTAATCCACGCCCTGGCGCAGGGCGAACGCCAGGTCGGCCCGGTCCTTGGCGGTCAGCGAGGCGTCGCTCAGGGACGTCCGCGGCAGGTTCATCCCCTTGTGCTCGAGGAGGAGCCCGCCGGTGACCACCCGACACACCACGTCGTCGCCGCGGATGCGCAGGACCGACAGCTCGAGGCGTCCGTCGTCCAGGAGGATCGGGTCGCCGCGTCGCACGTCCTGCGCCAGACGGCGATAGGAGGTCGGAATCAGGCCGGGGCGCCCGGCCAGGCCGCGGGGCGTGAGCGTGATGCGGTCCCCGCGCTGCAGGCGCACGGGCCCCCCGCCGGCCAAGAGCCCGATGCGCGCCTTCGGTCCCTGCAAGTCGGCCAGGAGGGCCACGGGCCGTCCGGCCGCCGCGGCGGCCCGCCGCACCCGGGCCATCGCTCGCCGGTGGTCGGCGTTCGACCCGTGCGAAAGGTTCAGGCGCGCCACATCGAGGCCCGCCCGCAGAAGCGACGCGAGTGCCTCCGGCCCCTCGACGGCCGGGCCCAGCGTGGCGATGATCTTGGTCCGCCTCAAGTGGACCGCGCGATCAGTGGCAGCCGCACCCCGTGCCGCAGCCGGCCGCCTCGCCCGAGGCCGCGTGGAGGACCGCCGGAGCGGGACCGACGGACACGGGGGCGCTCCGTCCCGGGGCCTGGATCTCCGACACCACCGGGATCGCCGCTTCGGTCTCCGGGCCCGGTCCGAGCGGGACGTGCTTGCCGGCCGCGAAGATCGGGTGGCGCCCCTTCTCCTTGAACCACTGGGCGGTGCTGTGACTGGAGAACATCTTTTCGACGATCTGCCTCCAGCCCACGCCGGTGTTGTAGGCGCAGAAGGAGACTTCCCCCACCTGCGTGGCGTACGGAATGATGCACATCTCCGTGCGCCGGAAATCGTAATTGAACAGATCCTGGAACCACATCCCGGCGACCATCATGATGCGCCAGTTGTAGCGTGACCGCTCGGCCAGGCCGAGCCGTCCGCCGTTGTGGCCGTCGATGATCTTCATCATCTCCCAGAGGTTCATGCCCTCGGGCATCTCGGAGAACCGCGCGTTCCGCAGGACCGACAGGACGAACTGGAAGACGATGAGCGGCTTCGGGCGGCTCGTGTCGTTGATGACCTTGAGGTCCTGGAGAATCCGATCGGTGTCGAGGATCTGGGGGAACGGCACCGCGGTGCGGGTGGTCTGATTGACCAGGAGCATCGTGCCGACGCCGCAGTTCGGATGGCAGCCGCACTTCAGGGAGCCCCACTCCGACTCCATGCCTTCGAGCTGGTCGCGCAGGTCGGAGAACGGGCCCGAAGCCGACAGCGGGTACCAGTCGCGCATCGGCTCCGTGTAGCCCAGCTGCTTCTTGACGTCGTGCGCCAGGTGGGACAGCGTGTAGCGCTGCCGCTTGCGCGTCTCGTCGTCGATGTCCTCGTCCCGGCCGGTGAACGACACGGGCTGGAACGACACGGCGTTGATCTTGTCGATGTTGTCGATGGCGAACTGGATGATCGGCCCCACCTGCTGGTCGTTGATCGTGTTGACGATGGTGGTGACCAGGGTGACGTCGATCCCGGCCGTCTTCAGGTTTTCGATGGCCCGCTTCTTGACGTCGAACAGGTTGCCGACCCCGCGGTGATTGTTGGCTTCGTTGGTGACGCCGTCGAACTGAAGGTAACACAGCCGCAATCCCGCCGCCTTGGCGCGCCGCGCGAAATCGATGTCCTGCGCGAAGCGGATGCCGTTCGTGGCCGCCTGGACACTGTTGTAGCCGATCTTGCGGGAGTACGCCACGGCGTCCAGGAAGTACGGCGACAGCGTCGGCTCCCCCCCGGAAAACTGGACGGACATCTGGCGCCGCGGCTTCACGTTGATGGAGTTGTCCAGGATCTGCTTGACGTCCTCCCAGGTCAGCTCGTGCACGTATCCCACCTGGTTGGCGTCCATGAAGCACGGATTGCACATCATGTTGCAGCGGTTCGTCAGGTCGACGGTGAGCACGGCCCCCCGGCCGTACTTGATGGTGGACGACCCGTGATTGTGGAACGGGTCCGGTGCCATGCGGAAGTCCCGCCCCGGGTAGAGCCGCTCCATGCGGCGCAGGAAGTCCGCGTCCATCGCCATCAGGTCCTCGCAGCGGCCGTGCCGCGGGCACTCCTTCTCCATCCAGATCTGTCCGTCCCGCTCGACGATGCGCGCCTTGATCTCGCCCGGCTTCCCGTCGAGGAGGACGCGCCAGTCCGTCTCTCCCTTGAGGATGGTCTCGCGGACGTCCTTGACGCACTGCGGGCAGAGCGAGTCGGTGGTGCGAGGGAACCCCAGCTGCGGGAAGGTCCGGTCCTTGCTCTTCATGAGCGGTGCCGGGGCCCACTTCGGCTGCTTGACGCCGTAGGGCAGCCGGCGATTGAGCGGCTGAAAGACGTGCCAGGCGACGTGAGCCGCCCCCTTGAGGGCCATGCCGGCCAGGACGCCGGGACGGAGGTACCGGCCGAAGCCCTTGGGTCTGCCGGGGCGTGGCGCCTGAGGCGCCCGGGACGGCCCGGGAGCGGGAGTTGTCACGGTCGGGGACGGGCGGACGCCCGCCCCGGATTCGGTCCTCTCATCGATCCGGGCCACAGCCTGGCTCATATGCGCTCCTCTTTGCTCACTGCGTTCGTTTTGAATCCAGCCGCGCGCTGCATGGCGATGCGTCCTGCCCCTGCCGGAATTCAGCGCGCTTCGTCCGTCCGCGGGGTCCCCCCGCGTCTCGACGGTTCGTACGACCTGGCCTTTTCCTGAAACTTCTGCACGTCGACCTTGTCCAGCCGCCGGCGGGTGCGCCGGGCGCTCGCCGTTCTCCGGGCGCGCCTCAGACAGTGGTCCAGTAGCGGCGCGGCCGCCCGGTGGAGCGGGACGCTCTTCACGACCTCGGAGAGGGCGCCCCACACGCGCCCGTGGTCTCCCGTGACCCATGTCTGGTTTCTCCGCAGGGCGCCGAGGAACTCCTCCCGGCCCCGGCAGCGCGCCAGGGTGGCCGTCCGGCCCGCCCGCGCCGCGATATGGGCGTTGCTCCCCGCCGTGACCCCGAAGCTCCTCCCCGCCGCCACCTCCTGCACCAGGCGCGTCATCAGGTCGTTGCAGGCGCGCCCTTCGGCGCCATTGCGGATCTCATGTCGATCGAACAGCAGGATGATGTCCCGCAGCAGCTGGTCCCGGCCCCCTGCCTCGAGCACGCCGAGGAGCGACCCGAGCGAAGCCAGGATGCCCTCCGAGCGCACGTACGCGGCGACGTCGTGAAGGTCACCCTTCAGGCGCCGCACCTCCCGGTGTTGCGCCTCGTCGATGTCGAAGAGCAGGATGCCGACCGCGGCCCCCGTGACCGGCTCGACGGCGAACGCTTCCTCCGAAACGAAGAAGTCGGTGGCGCCGGGATGCGAGTCCAGGAACCGCAGGCAGCCGTCCAGGGTATCGACGTCGGTCAGCGTGACGAGATCCATGCCGCGGGCGCGCGCCGCTCGATAGAGGACCGCGGGCTCCGCCAGCTCACCGCGAAGACGACGGGCGCGCAGATGGCCCGCGCCGGAGTAGCGGGAATGCAGATGGAGATCGACCCGGCAGATCGGGCCGGAGGACCCCGGAGGATTGTGCCGGCCGGACGAATCAGACCCGATTGGTCTGGAAGACGCCAAAGAAAAGCCCTCCGCGACGGGGTCTATGAGGTCGCCTGCAGGATGTCCTCCAATGTGGTCTGCTCAAGAATGGAGGCGACCTTCCTCTGGACCTTTCTGAACACGCGCCGCACGTGGCAGCGATGGCGCCTGCCGCGCGCTCTCAAGTGATCGAGACAGCGATGGAACTCGATCGGGCCCTGGACCGCCTCGACGATCTCGCGGAGCGAGATCCGCCCCGCCGGACGGGCCAGCCGGAAGCCCCCGCGGAAGCCGCGGCGGGACCGGATGATGCCGTGCATCGCTAGCCTCTGGAAAATCTTCGAGAGAAACGTCTCGGGAATCGCCGTGGCGCGCGAGATTTCACGGATCAGCGCCGGCTCATCGTCGCAACGGCGCGCCAGGTACAGGATCCCCTCGATGCCGTACTCGACGCCCTTGGTCAGCTGCATGCGCACCCCGTGTTCTGCACCCGTCGCGTATGTATGTAGCAGACGGGCAAGGAGTTGTCAAGAGTTCAGATCGCCGCCGCGGATGCCCAGGGCGCGCATTTTTCGGTACAGATTGCTACGCTCGAGGCCGAGCAGCTCGGCGGCGCGCACGACGTTCCCGCCCGCCTCCTGGAGCCGGCTCAGGATGAACTGACGCTCGAAGTTCTCCCGCCCCTCCCGCAGGGACGGAGCGCCGCGAAACGCGTCGGGCACGGGGGCCGAGTCCGGCCCCATCATCCGGCGGACGTCCGCGAGGCCGATGCTGTCCTCCGGGGCCAGGATCACCAGCCGCTCGATGACGTTTTTCAGCTCGCGCACGTTTCCGGGCCAGCGATACTCCTGCAGCGCGGCGACGGCGTCGGGTGCGAGCCTCTTGACGCGCCCGTAGGCGCGCGAGAACTGCTCCACGAAGTGCCGCGCCAAAGGCGGGACGTCCTCCGCGCGCTCCCGGAGCGGCGGCACGCGCAGCGGCACGACGTTGAGGCGGAAGTACAGATCCTCACGGAAACGGCCGGCGGCGATCTCCGCCTTGAGATCCTTGTTGGTGGCCGCGATCACCCGGACGTCCACGCGCAGCGTCGTTCCGCCCACCGGCTCGAATGCCTGCTCCTGCAGCACCCTCAGCACCTTGGCCTGCGTGCGCAGCGACATGTCGCCGATCTCGTCCAGAAACAGCGTGCCGCCGTCCGCCAGGACGAACCGCCCCGGCTTGCCTTCGGTCGCCCCGGTGAAGGCGCCCCTGACGTGGCCGAAGAGCTCGCTCTCGATCAGCTCCTCCGGGATGGCGGCGCAGTTCATCTCGACGAACGGCTCGCCGCGGCGCTCCGACAGGGCGTGGACCGCGCGCGCCACCAGCTCCTTGCCGGTGCCGTTCTCGCCGAAGATCAGCACGCGCCCGTTGGTGGGGGCGGTGACTTCAATCTGCTGTCTGAGATCCGAAATCGGGCGGCTGTCGCCGATGAGCGTCACGCTCTCCTGCAGCTGCTCGCGCAGTTGCTGGATGCGCTCGTCCTTCTTCTTGTCGGCCACGGCGTTCCGGAGCGTCAGGGCCACCTTCTCGAGCGACAGGGGCTTCTCGATGAAGTCGAACGCCCCCAGGCGCCCGGCCCGGTGGGCCAGGGGGACGTCGGCGTGGCCGGAGATCATGATGACCCGCGGCGGGTAGGGCTGCGCCAGGACGTCTTCCAGGATCGAGAGGCCGTCGCGTCCCGGAAGCCACACGTCGAGCAGCACGGCATGGTACGGCACCGAGCGCACCATCTGCAGACAGCGCTCCCCGGACTCCGCCACGTCGACCGTGTAGCTCTCGTCCTTCAGGATGTTGCGCAGGGAGTTGCGCACTCCCTCCTCGTCATCGACGACGAGGACCCGCTCCTTGGCCATGTCGCCTCCGGGGCCTGCCTCCCCATTCTAGCAGCCGTCGGCGCCGTCGCCCGGGCCCTCGGCCGCGCCGGCCCCGTCACGCCGCGGCGGCCGGCAGCTCGATGACGAAGCGGGCGCCGCGCGGCGCATTGTCCTCGACCCGGATGCGCCCGTGGTGATCGGAGACGATGCGGTGGACGATGGCCAGGCCGAGGCCGGTCCCTTTCTTCTTCGTCGAGAAGTACGGCAGGAACAGGCGATCGCGGTCCTCCTTGCGGATTCCGGGGCCGTCGTCCGCCACCTCCAGACGGACGGCGCCCGACGGATCGCGCCGGGCCTCGACCGTGACCGTCCCCTGCCCACCCATCGCCTCGACGGCGTTGTCGAGAAGGTTCACCAGGACACGCTTGATCTGGTCGGGGTCCAGGAGCACCGGCGGGAGGCCGGGGTCGCACACCGGCCGGATGGTCACCTTCGAATGCACCCCGTTGTAGAGGGAGAGCGACGCCGCGATGACCTCCTCGATGCGGGTGGCGACGGGGTGCGGCGCCGGCAGGCGCGCGAACCGGGTGAACTCGTCCACCAGGTTCTTGAGCGTGGCGACCTCCCGCACGATGGCCGCGGTCCCCTCCTCCACGATCTCATCCAGTCCGCCGCCGCGCTCCGCATACTTCTTCCGGATCCGCTCCGCCGAGAGCTGGATCGGAGTCAGCGGGTTCTTGATCTCGTGCGCCAGGCGGCGGGCCACCTCGCGCCAGGCGGCGATCTTCTGCGCCCGCGTCAGGTCGGTCAGGTCCTCGAGAACGAGCAGGACGCCGATGGGATTGCCCGCCTCGTCGCGCATGGACGTGGCGCTGATGGCGAGGGAGCAGGTCTTGCCGGCGATGGACAGCTCGAGTCCGCGCGCGGCCGATTGCCCGCCGCCGGAGAGCGCCTCCGCGACCAGATCCTCGATCGCCCGGCTCCCCTCCGGGGGCAGGAGGTCCTTCAAAGGCCGGCCGACGAGGCCCGCCGCGGGGTCGAGCGACAGAAGGCGCAGCGTCGCGCGGTTGACCGTGGTGACCCGACCTTCGCGATCGCTCGACACGACGCCGACCGTGACGCTGTCCAGAAGCGTCTCGATGTACCGCCGGCGCTCCATCAGCTCGCGGTTGCTCGCCGAGAGCTCGAGGTTGCGCCGCTCGATGGTCTCCTTCCCCGCCTTCAGCTCCGCGGTCATGCGGTTGAACGAGTCGACCAGGATCCCCAGCTCGTCTCCCGCGTCGACCTCGACCCGGTGCTCGAGGTTGCCCGAGGAGATCTCGCGCGTCCCGTGCAGGAGCGACTGGATCGGATCGGTGATGCGGCGGGCCAGGTAGAGACCGATCCACGTGACCGAGAACAGGACCACCAGGGTGATGAGGGCGAACACCAGGATGTAGATCCGTTTGATCAACCCCTTCTGGGCGCGGATCTGGCGGTAGTCCTCGTTGCTGCGCGACACGTACGCCGCCAGCCGCGCGAGGTCGCGCGGCACGAAGATGCCGACGATCGCCACGGCCTGGGGCGCCCCCTCCCCTCCGGCGCGCACCGGGTGGCCGCAGCGAATGAGCATCCCGCCGCGGTACTCCGACATCCACGTGAACGGCTCGCCGCGGAACGCCTGCAGCCGGAGGTTGGCCGGGATCTCCCGCAGATCCCCCGTGGCGGGCACGTGCGGGTCGACCACGAGAAACGGGGGATCGCGCCCCGCGTCGAGGGCCACGAGATCGAGGTGGTACTCGCGCAGGAGGACTCCCAGGGCCTCATGAATGCCCGCGCGCGCCTGCGGGACCGCCTGTCCTCCTTCCTCCAGCCGACGGGCCACTTCGGCCGCGAACGCCGCACCGCGCTTCCGGGCGTCGCCGTAATAGGTCTCGACAATCTGCTGCGAGGCGTCGGTCAGCCGGTCCATCGGATCATTGAACCAGCGGTCGACGCTCCTCTGGATCAGGTGCAGCGCGGCCCAGAAGATGATCATCGAGGGGAGCAGCCACAGCATCAGAAGGGAGAAGACCAGCTTGGTCCTGAACCGCGATCCGAGGATGCCGCGCCGGCGCTCCACCAGCGCCTTGATGAGGTTGCGCATCAGGAGCGTCACGAGGGTGAGGATCAGGATGGCGTTGATCAGGAACAGCGACGACAGGAGGACCGAATTGGTGATGTAGATCCACGAGAAATGGGTGGCCTTGCGCAGCAGGACGGACCCGACAAGGAACACCAGCAGCAGAACCAGAATGCTCGACCGGACCAGGCGATCGACCCTGATGCGGGAGACCGGCGCGCGGTTCGGAGGATCAGGGCTTCGGGCCAACGCTCTTCCCCCCCTGCGGACCCAGCGGGACCCGCTCCCAGCCCGTGTCGTTCGGCCATGGGATCAGGTAAAAACGGAAGACGAGGCCACCCAGGCCCGCCTTGGCCTTCAGGTAGTACTCCGATTCCGGATCCAGGCCGTCGGCGCGGACGAGCGGCACGCCGTCGAGGGCCGTCATGAAGGCGCGCATCACCGGGGGCGCGTCGGTGACCTGCGACTCCTGGAGCTCGCCATCCACGCGGCGCGTCAGCGTGTACTGCTGCGTCAGGGTGTCACGGAGGACGGTGCACTCGATCCTGCGCTTCAGGATGAGCTGGTCCAGAAACGCGGTGCGCCGCCGGTAGACCTGCAGGCGGAACTCGATGGTCTTCGGGAGACCGGCTTCGATCTCTTCCTCGACGTCCGGAGTGAGCCCCCCCTCGAGCCGGCAGGAGGCCACGTAGCTGTCACCCTGGCGCTGCGCGGTCAGGTGCGCCAGCGCGGGGCCGGCCAGCACCGGCGCCGCGCACAGACCGGAGATCAGGCAGACCGTCGGCAGACCGATGCTCGCCTTCATGCCTCGCTTGGGGTGAAGGAGCGCGGCCCTCGGCGGGACGCGCCGCTTCCGGAACCGGCAGTCTATCGGAGAGCCCCGGGGGTGGCAAGGGCCGGGCCCCTTCAGTCACGGGTGGCGGGCCGCGGCGGGTTGCGGCTCATGCTCGCTCGCGAGGGACACGGCGTGGCCCTCTTGGACACATGGCGCGGCTCGAAATCGCCGCAACCCGCCGCGGCCCGCCACCTGTGGCTGAAGATCCCCTCCCCTTGTCAGCCGGGGATATCCAGGACGTGACCACGGAGCCGTGCGATGAGGGATCGCCGTAGGTGCGTGGTGGGCCGGAGCGGGCTGCGGGGACGTGGCGATTTCGAGCCGCGCCATGCGTCTGAGGTGGTCTCGAAGCCGCTTCGCGAGCGAGCATGAGCCACGGCCCCGCAACCCGCTCCGGCCCGCCGCTCGGACATGGAGAGGGCTCAGCGCAATGGTCGGTGGGGGGGGTGCTAGCGCGCCTGGGCTGCCGGCTGCGGCAGGAAGGCGTCCTTGAGGTGCGCAAACTCGGCGACCCGTGCGTCCGGCAGGAGATCGTCGGAGGTGCCGAGGGCCCACGTCGAGCGGCTGGCCATGATCTGCGCGACCAGCGCGGCGTGCAGGTTGTGCCCGCCCTTGAAGGCGATGACGTGAGCGCGCAGCGGCGCCTCCAGAAGGGCCAGGTCGCCCACCAGATCGAGGACCTTGTGGCGGGCGAACTCGTCAGGAAAGCGCAGGGAGCCGTTCAGGACGCCGCCGTCGCCGACCACCAGGGCGTTGTCCAGCGATCCCCCCAGGGCCAGGCCGGCGCGCCGCATCGCCTCCACATCGCGCAGCAGGCAGAAGGTGCGCGCCGGGGCGATCGACTCGATGTAGGTCTCTTCGTCGATTTCGGTGGCGACCATCTGGTAGCCGATGACCGGATGCGGAAAGTCGATCGCGTAGGTCGCCTGCAGCACGTTGTCCGGGATGGCCAGGATCTCGCGCTCGCCGGACCGCACACGCACCGGGCGGGTCAGCGTCAGGAACCGCCGGGGCCTGGACAGACTCCGGATGCCTGCTTCCCGGATCCGGTCCACGAACGGGCGCGCGCTGCCGTCCAGGATCGGGACCTCGGGACCGTCGAGCTCGATGCGGGCGTTGTCGATCGCCAGCCCGTGCAGGGCCGACAGCAGATGCTCGACGGTCGCCACCACCACGGACCCCAGGCGGAGCGATGTGGAATAGTTGCTGGCGCCCAGGTGACGGTGCGACGCGCGAATCTCGGTGCGGCCCAGATCGACGCGGACGAAGACGATGCCGTGATCGGCGTCGGCGGGCAGGATGCGCAGCGTGATCCGCTTTCCGGAATGGAGAGCGATTCCCTCGATGTCGACCCGAGCCGCCAGGGTCTTCTGGTTCTCGGCCACGCGTCCCCTCCTCGAGTCCTCGAATCAGACCACCACAACGGCAGGAACCTATTGCACCCCCTGTGCCATGACGATGCCGACGGGGGAGTATTTTCTAAATGACTTATATTAAATGAGTTATGACGTGACCTGGCGCACGCTGCCCGAAAGCCGTGTCGAGCGGAATCGCAGAAAAGCCACAGGACCCTGTGGCATGGTTGCCACGCGGTCCCGGTTTGACTGGGACGACCCGCTGTGGTATCTACCCGGGACATGAGCGGACGGCTCAGGGACCGAGTCGAAGGGGAAGCGAACCGCATCCTGCGAGATCGCGTCGAGCGGCTGCGTCTCGCCCTCGATGAGGTGCTGGGGGCGGTCTCCGAGCCTCTCAGCTTCCCGCTCACTCCGGGTGAGTGGGGCGCCGCGGGCGGGGCGGCCAGCATGCAGGCGCTGCGCGACGCCGTCGAGTCGATCACCCGGCGCGAGACGCAGCGCGAGATCCTCTCGGCCCTGATCGACGCCGGGGCGGCCTTTTACCCGAGGGTGGCCCTGTTCATCGTCAAGGGGGGGACGCTCGCCGGCTGGGCCGGCCTGGGATTTCTGGGTGAGGGGGGCTTCCGGAGCGAGAATCTGGCGCGGGTGTCGTTGAGCGCGTCCGGGGATCATATCCTGGCGCGCGCCGTCTCGGCCCAGGTCGCGATCCGTTCCGGGCCGCAGGGGGCGGGCAGGGAGATCCAGACCGCGCTGGGAGGGCTCGCCTCCGGTGATTCGTGCGCCGTTCCGGTGCTGGTTCGGGGGCGGCCGGTTGCCGTCCTGTTCGGCGACACGGGAACGGCCGCCGAGCACGGCGACCCCCTGGGATTCGAGATCGTGGCTCGTATGGCCGGCCTGGCCATGGAGAGGCTGGGTGCGCCCCAGCGCCGGGCCCGGGCGGCGACGGTGGAAGCGATCGCGTCGATCGGTCACCGCGTGTCGCCCGAGACGGCCGGCCCGGGCGCTCCGGCCCCGCCGGAGGAGGCGGAGCTGCATGCGATCCTCTCGGACCTCGGGGGAAGCCTGCGAAGCCCCTCGGCGGACGACGGCCTGAGCGACGAAGAGCGCCGCCGCCAGGCGGACGCCCGCCGTTTCGCCCACCTCCTGGTGTCGGAGCTCCTGCTGTACAACGAGGCCGCGGTCGTCCAGGGGCGGCGGCACCACGATCTCTACGCGCGCCTGCAGACGGAGATCGAACGCAGCCGCCAGGCGTTCGCGTCGCGCTTCCCCGCGCTGACTGCGGGACCGAACGACTTTTTCAAGCAGGAGCTGGTCCGCCTGCTGGCGCAGGGCGACCCCGGACTGCTCGGCAACTGACGTCGTCCGTCACGGGTGTCAGGAGGGGCCGGGCGCCCCCAGGGCCGCCAGCAGCTTCTGGTGCAGCCCCCCGAACGCGCCGTTCGACATCACGAGGACGACGTCGCCGCTGCGCGCCTCCCGGGCGACGTGGGCGACGATCTCGGGGACCGTCGCGATGTAGTCCGCCTCTTTCCTGCGCCCCTTGAGGTCGGCCACCAGGCGCTCCACCGAGAACCTCTCCCCTTCCGGGGCGCGCTCGGGGTGGTCGACGGCCGCGAGCACGATGCGGTCGGCGTCGTCGAAGCTGCGCGCGTACTCTTCCTGGAAGACGCTGCGACGCGTGGTGTTGGTGCGCGGCTCGAATACGGCCCAGATCCTCCTTCCGGGGAAGCGGTCGCGCATCGCCTGCAGGGTCGCCCGCACCGCCGTCGGGTGGTGCGCGAAGTCGTCGATGACCACGACCCCGGCGGCGACGCCCCGCACCTCCTGCCGGCGCTTCACACCGGAGAAGGTCGACAGTCCCTGGGCGATGGCCTGCGCCGGGACCCCGCGGGCGTGCGCCACCCCGACCACCCCCAGGATGTTGCGCAGGTTGTGCAGGCCGGTGAGCGGGGACCGGAACACTCCGAACAGGACGCCGTCCAGGGTCACCTCGAACTCCATTCCCTCCGGCCCGCTGGACCTGACGTGCCCGCGCCAGCCGTCGCCGCGGCCGCAGCCGTAGGGCACGCAGCGACAGCGCGCCGAGGACAACACCTCGCGCACGTTCGCGTCGTCGGCGCAGTAGACCAGAAGTCCGTCGGGGGGGATCAGCTCGAGCAGGCGGCGGAACGCCTGCTTCACGGAGGCGAGGTCCGGGTACATCTCCGCATGGTCGAACTCGACCGAGGTCAGGATGACGCTGCGCGGCCGGTAATGCAGGAATTTGGGTCCCTTGTCGAAATAGGCGGTCTCGTACTCGTCCCCCTCGAGCACGAAGTCCTCGCCGCGCCCGAGGCAGTACGACCGGCCGAAATTCGAGAGGACCCCCCCGACCAGGAACGACGGGTCCCGCCCCGCCGCCGACAGGACCCAGGCCATGAGGGCGGAGGTCGTCGTCTTGCCATGCGTGCCCGCCACCACGATCGAATGACGCCCTTCGAGAAACAGCCGCCCCAGCGCCTGCGGCATGCTCAGGTACGGGATGCCGCGCTCGACCGCCGCCACCGCCTCGGGGTTCTGGCGCGTGGCGATGTTTCCGACGATCACCAGGTCGGGGCGGTCGTCGAGGTGCGAGGCGCTGTACCCTTCGAGCACCTTGATCCCCTTGTCACGGAGCATGGTGCTCATCGGCGGGTACACCGACTCGTCGGACCCGCGCACGTCGGCGCCGGCGTCGGCGAGCAGGCCGGCGAGCGAGCCCATGCCGGTGCCGCCGACGCCGATGAGGTGGATGCGCCGGACCGGGAGGCTGTTCTGAGGCGGGACCATCGGGAGTGTCCCTCCGGGCTCCGCCGCCTGGCGGCGATTTCGGAAAGAGGTGAGGAGCGGCTACTGGCCGCCCTGCGTCACGTCCAGGGACTCGTCCGTGATCAGGGCGATCTTCTCGGTACCGCCGGCCTTGATCGCGTCGATGACGTCGATCACGTACTGGTAGCCGATCTCGTTCTCGGCCTGGAAGAAGACGACCTTCTCGCGCCGGCCCTTCATGAGGTCCTCGATCATCTTCTGGACGCCGTCCTTGCCGTTCGGGACCTCGTCGCGGTTCAGGAACACCCGGGGCGCCGTGTCGGGTCCCCTGACGCTGATGATGAGCTGCTCGGCCGCCTGGAGCTCGACCGGATCCGCGGCCTCCGCCTTGGGCGGCACCGCCAGGTCATGGGCCCGGCTGAGCATCGGCGTGACCACCATGAAGATGATCAGGAGCACCAGGACGATGTCCACGAACGGTGTGACGTTGATGTCCGACTTGACGCCGGTGGTACCGAGGTTCATCGCCATGGCGGGGTCCTCTTACTCCTCTGATTCCTGGCCGGGGCTCTTTTCGGTCACCAGCGAGACCGTCTCGAAGCCGGCCTGGTTCGTCTCGATCATCACCTTGCGCACGTCGCCATACTTCATCTCGCGGTCGGCCTTGATCAGCACGCTCTTGTCGGACATGCGATCGTGGATCTCGGTCATCTCGGCCTGGTACTGGTCGCGCGGGATGGGCTTCTTCTGGACGTAGATGGTCTGCTCGCCGTTCTTCTCGGTCTTGACGGCCACCACGATGGCGTGCGACTCGTCGTCCTCGTGCTTCGTGCTCTTCTTGGCGTACGGCAGGTTGATGGTGACCCCCTCCTGCAGCATCGGCGTGACCACCATGAAGATGATCAGGAGCACCAGGCAGATATCAACGAACGGAGTGACGTTGATGTCCGAGTTGAGGCCCGCCCCGCCGCCGACGTTCATCGACATCTACTTGGTCCCCTGGCTCTGCCGCTTGAGGAAGAAATCGACCAGCTCCGAGGAGGAGTTCGCCATCTCGATGCCGAAGAACTCGACCTGGCCCTGGAAGTAGTTGAACATCCAGACCGCCGGGATGGCCACGGCGAGACCGACGGCGGTCGTGATCAGGGCCTCGGCGATACCGGCCGAGACCGCGCCGATGCCGCCCGATCCGGACGCCGCCATGCCGGTGAAGGCGTTGATGATGCCGACGACCGTCCCGAACAGCCCGACGAAGGGGGCGGTGGCGCCGATGGTCGCGAGGCCGCCCAGCCCGCGCTTCATTTCCGCCGTGGTCAGGGCGGCGGCGCGCTCGACGGCGAGTCGCACCGATTCCACCGCGTCGTGCGACGGCTCTTCCGCCTTCTCGAACATGAACTGCTGCAGGCCGGCCGCCAGGACCTTCGCCAGATGGCTCTTGCTGAACCGCTTGGAGGCGTCGACCGCCAGCTTGTAGTTCCCTTCACGAAGCGCCTTGGTCGCCACCGGCAGGTACTCGATCGACTGCTTCTTCGCGGCCCGGAACAGCATGAACCGCTCGATGAACAGCCCGAGCGAGTAGACCGACATGACGATCAGGAAGATGGCGACCGTCTTCGCCAGGAACCCCATTTGCATCCAGATGTCCCAAACTCCATGCCCCATCATGAGCGCCTGTCCTCCTTGAGTTGCGTTTCCTTCATTGCAGCACGAAATCGACGACGATGGTGAAGTACACGTCGACCGGCTTGCCGTTCTGCAGGCCCGGCTTGTAGCGCCACTGCTTCACCGCGGCGATGGCCGCCTCGTCGAAGCCGAACTTGGATCCGGGCGAGCGCAGCACCTGAATGTCCCCCACGGTGCCGTCCTTGCGGACGATCGCCTGCAGGATGACCTGGCCCTGGACCTTCGCCTTGCGAGCGATCTCGGGATAGGCCGGCTGCTTCTTGGTGACGATCTCCGGATTGCTCACGCCGCCGATGCCGGCGTAGAGCGGCTGGTCCAGCATGCCCCCGTCGACCCCTCCGAGCATGCCGCCGAGGACGCCTCCGACGACGCCGCCCACCACGCCGCCCACCACGCCCCCCTCGACGCCCCCCTCCACGCCGCCGTCCACGCCTTCGTCCTCACCGGCGTCCTCCTCGGGGGCGGTGATCGGCACCGGCTTCTCCTCGGGGACGACCTTCGGCTGAACCAGCTCCGTCGGCTTCGGGATCTCCTTCGGCTTCACCTCGGACTTCTTCTTCCGCGCGGGGGGCGGCGGCGGGGGCGGCGGCGGGGGCGGCGCGGCCACGAAGGAGATGGTGATCGGAGGGGGCGGGACCGATTCCACGGTCATGAACGAGGCGACGATGAGGCCGCCGAACACCACCGCATGGAGGATCAGGGCCGTCGGGACCGTCAGCCAGCGACGCGTCCTGCGCTTCTGCCTGGTGGAGAAGACCATCGAGTCGAACAACGGCTCACCTCGCGTCCGCGGCGGCACCGTCTCCCGCGGCGGCTTGGGGCGCCCGGGGGCGCCCCGGTCCGATCATCCCTTCTTGACCATCGCCTTCTTGCGCTGTTCGAGCGACTGCCTCATGAACTTGTCCGCTTCCTGCGTGTACTTCACGAAGTCGTCGTTGTTCCCGATCTGCGCCGCCGATTTCGCCTTCTCGCGGTAGAGGAGATTGATGTAGGACGTCGCCTCGAAGTAGTTCTCCCGGAGGTCGGCCGCCCGCTTGAGATAGTCCAGGCCCATCTCGGTCATCTCGTTGCGCTTGTCCATCTCCATCGTGATCCCCGCGTGGTACACCTTGTCCCAGCAGAGGACCCCGATGGTGTAGAGGGCCTCCGGATTGTCCTTCTCGATCTCGGCCCGCTTCTTGTACCACTCGAGCGACGATTCGAAGTCCCCCTTCTTGGCGTAGATCATCCCCAGGACCTGGGCCAGCCTGGCCGCCACCACCGGATCGCTGCCGCGCTCCTTCACCTCGGCTTCGAAGAACTTGGCGGCGTCGTCGTAGCGCTCGGCCTGCAGGAAGACGGTCAGGATCTGGTTCTTCGCGTCCTCGTCGTCCGGCTCGAAGCGGAGGTAGCGCTGCAGGTGATCGATCGCCTGCTGGGAGTAATACACGTCCTTGGGGTGGTGCGACCCCGGCTTGTACAGGGCCATGTAGGCGAGGCCGGCGTTGTGATAGGCGATCGGCAGCTCTGGATTGAGATACAGCGAGTAGCGGTACCACTCGGTGGCCTTCTGGAAATCCTGCGCCTTGTACAGGTCGTTCCCCTGCTTGGCGGCGAAATTCGCCCTCAGGTGATCCACCGTGCCCTGGCAGCCGGTGCCGGACAGCAGCAGGGCCGACAGGGCCAGCACCACAGCCAGGCGATCCGTGCGCATCCTATTCCCTCTCGCGGCGCAACCGGCGCGCCGCACACGATCCCGTTCGACTTGTCATGCGGACGGTCCGGCGTCCCCGCCGGGCCGGCGGCATATTAACGCGATCCTACCCGATTTGCCAAGGGACGCAAGAGGGCGATGCGTTCCCCGGCGACTTGCCTCTGCATTCTCCCCGCACCCCTGGCAGCCGCCGTGGCCGGGCCCAAAGACAAATGGGGCCGCCGCGTCCACAATGGCGCGGCGGCCCCGATTGCGTCGTCTATCGGACCCGGGAGGTCAGGCCCCCATCAGCTGGCTGCGCATCCCTTCCAGGGACAGGCGCAGCTTGAGCAGGGCCTCCCGCTCCAGCTGCCGGACCCGCTCCTTGCTGAGCTTGAGGATGCGTGACACGGCCTCGAGCGTCAGTTCACTGCCGTCGCGCATGCCGAAGCGCCTCTCGAGGATGTAGCGCTCGCGCGCCGGAAGCTGCCGGAGAGCGCCTTTCACGATACCGTCCACCTCGGCCCGCAGGATCTCCCGCTCCTGGCGGAAGGAATCGGGATCGGAGATGAATGCCTCGAGACGCGTTTCCTCGTTCGGAGAGATGAAATCATCAAAGCTGGTTGCGTGCGGGAGCAGTTGACGCCACATGACGACCTCCTTTCACTGCTTCCCTCTAAGCAACTTCCCTGCCAGCGCCCCGAGGAGGGTGGCCCGAGGCTTCCTGCGCGGGCCGGATTCAGCGCCCGGTCGGCACGAATGGTCCGAACTCCCAGGAATTCGGGCCGATCCGGCTACCGCGGCATGATCCGGCCCCCATCGCGGAGTCGGGCCCGGCCCCCCGCCTGTCCTGCCATTCCCGCCTTTTTGACGCACCAAGGCGACACCATGACTTTTTGACAGGTCAGTTCCCGCTCCGGTAGCATGCCGGCCTGCGGAAAGGCCCATGGACAACCACCGGGTTGCCGACATTCTGGAGGCGCTGCACCGGGCGCGCCCTGCGGCGCGGGTGGAGCTCGACCACGATTCCCCCTTCCGCCTGCTCGTCGCCACAATCCTGTCCGCGCAGTGCACCGACGCGCGAGTCAACCTGGTCACCCCATCCCTGTTCCGCGCCTGGCCCGATGCGGCCGCCCTCGCCCGCGCCGACGTCGCCGACCTGGAGACGGTGATTCGATCGACCGGCTTCTTCCGCGCCAAGGCGCGGGCCCTCAAGGCCACCTCGCGGGCGCTGGTCGATCGGCACGGCGGGGAGGTGCCGCGGACGATGGACGAGATGACCCGGCTCCCCGGTGTGGGGCGCAAGACGGCCAATGTGGTGCTGGGGGCGGGTTACGGCATCGCTTCGGGGATCGTCGTCGACACGCACGCCGCCCGGGTGGCGCAACGGCTCGGGCTGACGCGCGAGAGCGATCCGGTCAAGATCGAGCGCGATCTCATGGCCGTCATCCCCAGGGACGACTGGATCTTCTCCTCGATCGCCCTGGTCCTGCACGGCCGCTACGTCTGCCAGGCCCGCCTGCCCCGCTGCTCCGCCTGCCCGTTGAGCCCGCACTGTCCCTCGCGGCACCTCGAGGCGGAATGGCGCGAGGGGAAGAGGCGGGGCGGAAGAAGGAAGCCCGCCGGGAAGGCCGGGGTCACGGCGGCGAGCCGGCGGCGGGGGGCGGGGATCCGCCCGGCGGCTGGCCGCAGGCGCCCGGCGGCTCGTCGTCCGGCCCCGGATCGATCTTGAAACCAGCCTTCTCCGCCTGGCGCATGGCGCGCCGGACATGGCGCTGCTCGCGCGCCCGCCGCAGCAGCTGTCGCACCCACCGGCTCTCGGCGCTGAGGAGCGTCAACCCGGGAAGCAGGAAGAGGATGCCGGGGCCCGGGAGGAACACGAGGACCAGCCCGACGACCGTCAGGAACCAGCCGCTTCCCAGCCGGACCAGGCGCCAGGCGCGCTTCCGGCCCGCTTCGAGGCTCGTCCAGCCGGGGCCGAAGCTCATGCCCCGGGGCTGAAGCCCTGGAGCGCTTCCTCGCCCATCTGCCCGATGTAGACGAGGCGGGCCTCCCCCTCGAGACGAACGCCCTTCGCCTGGCGCGGCGGCCCCTCGAACCGCACGCGGAGGGTCGCCCCCGCCCGGGTGCGCAGGGCGACCGGCGACGGGGCGATCCCGGCCGCGGCCGCGGCGATCGCGGCCGCGACGCTGCCGGTGCCGCAGGCGAGAGTCTCCCCCTCGACTCCCCTCTCGAAGGTCCGGATCGCCATCGCCCCCTCCGTGGCCGGCTGGACGAAATCGACGTTCGTCCCCGCCGGCGCAAAGCGCGGGTGCGCACGAAGGGCCCGGCCCAGGACGTCGATGGATGCCGTCGGCCCGAACGGACGGAAGACGACGAAGTGCGGCACGCCGGTGTCCACGAACGTGCCCCGGATGCGCTCCCCCGCCACGTCCACCTCAACCCGCTCGTCGAACCCCTGCGGGTCGCGCATCTCGAACGACACGTCGGCGCCCTTCACCTCGGCGCGGTGCACCATGATCGAGGTCTCGACGGTCATGCGGGCGGGCGCCATCCCCTTGAGATACGCCAGGCGCGCGGCGCAACGCGCGCCGTTGCCGCAGAAGGTCGGCCGGCCGTCGGGATTGAAGAACGTCGCGCGCACGTCGGCGGTCCGGGACGGCCCGAGGAGGATGACCCCGTCCGCCCCGATCGAGAGCGCCCGCGTGCAGATGCGGCGCACCAGGTCCGGGAGGGCGTCCTGCTTCAGCGTCCCCGGACGGTCGTCGAACAGGATGAAGTCGTTTCCGGCCGCGGACATCTTGAAGAATTCCATCTCGGGAGGTTTCATCTCGGTCTCCCCGGCGCCGCCGCGGCGCCGGCATCCGGGTTCTCCGTGTCGGCCGGCAGCGCTTCCGACTGCGCCTCCGACCGGGGGCTCTCGTTCGGCGGCTCGGCCCCGTCGACCGCGGTGACAACATAATCATAGCGCACGCCCTTCCCGGCCGTCGCGTCGGCGAACGACGTCTCGGTGGCGCCGGTCTCTCCGATCCGCTCGTACTCACCCTTGCCGGTCCGGCGGTAGATCCGGTAGCCGCGCAGGTCGGCCTCGCCGTTCGGGAACCAGTAGAGCTTGATGACCGGCCCCTCCACGGTCGCCGCCAGGCCGGTCGGCGCCGCGGGCGCGTAGACATCGAGGGGCCGCACCTCGATCTCGGGACCGGGGTCGCTCTCGCGCAGCGGGGGGGGCGGCGCGGGCAGGGCGCGCACCGAGTAGCGGTAGGTCTCGCCGTACCGGAATGTCGTGTCGACGTAGACGCGCTCCGCCATCGGCAGGATGTTCAGCGGCAGGCGCGGCTCCCCCTCCTGCGAGGCGGCCCGGCGGTAGACGTTGTACAGCTCGCCGGCGCGCGAAGGATCGCCCGACTCCCATTCGAGGCGCACCTCCCCTTCGGCGGTCGTGGCCTTGAGATGGACGGCGGGCGGCGGCGGCTCGGTCACCTCGATCTCGATCGGCACCGAAAAGGCCGACCGTTCCCCCCGTTCGTCCGTGACCTGGATGCCGTACATGAAGCGGGTCACGTGCGAATCGCGCGCCTCGGGGAGGGCGCCGGTGTCGCGGAACACCGCCCGCTCCGCCGTGGCGGCCTCCTCCAGCGCCGCGCCGGTCAGCGTCCCGATCACCTTGGCCTCCTTCTGGAACATCGCCATGAGGTAGCGCGGCGACACGACGCCGGATCTCAGGGTCGGCGTCGCCCTCATCCGGAGGACGCGCACCGAGGCGCCGGGTCCGAGCGGCGTGCCGTCCGTCCGGAAGAGGGACAGGCCCGCCTCGATGACCACCTCGGCGCCGGTCTGTCGGAGCTTCACGTCGTGCGCCGGGCGCGGCGTGACGCGCAGGGGTGGCAGAGGCGGGCCCCGCTTGCCGCATCCCGGAAAGGCGGCCGCCGCCACGACGAGGAGAGCCGCGAGGGCCGGCTTCCTGCGCGCTCGCGGGTCGGATCGGGTCGCGGGAGGCACGTTAGAGGATGTAGCGGCTCAGGTCCTGGTCCTTCACGATGTCGGCCAGCATCCGGCGCACGTAGTCCGCGTCGATCGTGAACTTCCTCTCGGTCATCTCGGGCGCCTCGAACGAGACCGTGTCCAGGAGCTTCTCCAGGATCGTGTGCAGCCGCCGCGCCCCGATGTTCTCCGACATGCGGTTGACCTCGGCGGCCAGCTCCGCGATCGCCCGGACGGCGTCGGCGGTGAACACCAGCTCGATCCCCTCCGTCAGGAGGAGGGCCTCGTATTGCTTGATGAGGGCGTTCTTCGGCTCGGTGAGGATGCGCACGAACTCCGGCGCCCCCAGGGAGGACAGCTCGACCCGGATCGGGAAGCGCCCCTGCAGCTCGGGGATGAGGTCGGACGGCTTGCTGACGTGGAACGCCCCCGAGGCGATGAACAGGATGTGGTCGGTGCGCACCATCCCGTGCTTGGTGCTCACCCGGGTCCCCTCGACCAGGGGGAGCAGGTCGCGCTGCACCCCTTCGCGGCTGACGTCGGGACCGGTCCCGCGCTCGCGCCCCGCGATCTTGTCGATCTCGTCGATGAACACGATCCCCGACTGCTCGACGCGCAGGAGCGCCTCCCGCTTGGCGGCGTCGAGGTCGACCAGCTTGTCCTCCTCCTCGAGCTGCAGGATGTCGCGCGCCTCGCGCACCGCCACGCGGCGGGGCTTCTTGCGGGCGCCGAACAGCCCGCCCAGGGACTCGCGCAGGTTGATGTCCATCTCCTCCATTCCGCTCCCCCCGAAGATGCGGAAGGCCGGAAAGGAATCCTGACGGACCTCGATCTCGACCGGGTGATCCTCCAGGAGCCCCTCGCGCAGCTGCTGGCGGAGCTTCTCGCGCGTGCGCTGGAACTGCTCCTGCGCCTCGGGGACGGCGAGCGCCTCGCGCCCGGGCGCCACCGGCAGCAGGATGTCGAGGAGCCTCTCCTCCACGTGCGCGCGGGCCACGGGCGCGATGGCGCGCGCGCGCTCCGCCTTGACCATTTCGAGCGCGATGTCCGCCAGGTCGCGCACCATCGACTCGACGTCGCGGCCGACGTAGCCGACCTCGGTGTACTTGGAGGCCTCGACCTTCAGAAAGGGGGCCTGAGCCAGGCGGGCGAGCCGGCGGGCGATCTCGGTCTTGCCCACCCCGGTGGGCCCGATCATGATGATGTTCTTGGGTGCCACCTCGTCCCGCAGCTCGGGCGGCAGGTTCTGCCGGCGCCAGCGGTTTCGAAGCGCCACCGCGACGGCGCGCTTGGCCTTGTCCTGCCCGATGATGTAGCGGTCGAGCTCCGCCACGATCTGAGCGGGGGTCAGCTGGGCTCCCGGGCTCATGGCCGACTCACAGTTCCTCGACGGTGATCTGATCGTTCGTGTACACGCAGATACCGGCCGCAATCCGCATCGCCTCGGCCACGATCGCCTTCGCATCGAGGTCGGAGTGCGCCATCAGGGCCCGGGCGGCCGCCAGCGCGAACGGGCCTCCGGACCCGATGCCGATGAGGCCGTCGTCCGGCTCGATCACCTCGCCGGTCCCCGACACGATGAACGACGTCTCCGCGTCGGCGATGGCCAGGAGCGCCTCCAGCCGCCGGAGCACGCGGTCGGTCCGCCACTCCTTGGCCAGCTCGACGGCGGCGCGCCGGAGGTTTCCGCGGTATTCCTCCAGCTTCCCCTCGAACCTCTCGAAGAGCGTGAAGGCGTCAGCCGCCGTCCCGGCAAAGCCGGCCAGGGCCCGGTCGTGGTAGACCTTGCGGACCTTGCGGGCGGTCTGCTTGACGATCGTCGCGCCAAGGGTGACCTGTCCATCCCCGCCCATGGCGAGCCGACCGCGGTGACGCACGGAGACGACGGTCGTGGCGCGCACGCGAAGCGCCGCCCTGCTCACTGCGATGCCCTCGGAGCCGCAACACGATCGGGTCCGTCGTTGGGACCGGGCCGCGGCCCGAGCAGATCAAGGACGCAGGCGCCCGAAGGCGCGCCGCAGGACGTCGCGGGGCTGGGGCCCCGCCGTCCGAGGCGCGCGAACCCGAAGAACCCACCGAGGCGTATGCCGCATACGTTGAGGCGCACCGAGCGCCGAGGACGCAGAGATGCGACGGGCTCCGGCCGGGGCCCCATGCCGTCACATCGCGCGCGGATGGGCCGCATCGTAGACCTTCATGAGCCGGTCCGCGCTCACGTGTGTGTACTTCTGGGTCGTGCCGAGCCGGGCGTGGCCCAGAAGCTCCTGGATGAGCCGGAGATCGGCCCCGGCGTCCAGGAGGTGGGTGGCGAACGTGTGGCGGAGCGTGTGCGGACTCACCCGCCGGTGGAGGCCCGCCGCGTGCGCCCGCCCGCGGACGATCCGGTGGAGGCTCCGGACAGTGAGTCGGCCCCCGCGGCGATTCTGGAAGACCGGGCCCGAGGTGGGCTCGCCGGCCGTCCTGTTCCGCCGATACCCCAGGTAGGCTCGTACCGCCTCCACGGCCTTCTTGCCCAGCGGCACGATCCGTTCCTTCCCGCCTTTCCCCATCACCCGCACCGCGCCGTCCCGGAGGTCGACGTCGGCGAGGTCGAGGCCGGCCAGCTCCGCCACCCGCACGCCCGTCGCGTACAGCATCTCCAGGATGGCGCGGTCACGCGCCCCGGCCGGCGTGGTCGGGAACGGCGCCCGCAGGAGCGCTTCGGACTCGTCGATGGGGAGGTACGCGGGCAGCCGTTTGGGAAGCCGCGGCGTCCGCACGTCGTGCGCGGGGTTCGCCCGGGCGCGCCCCCGGCGCACCAGGAAGCGGTAGAAGCTCCGGAGCGCCGCCAGACGCCGCGCCACCGACGTCCGGGCCAGCCCCCGCTCGTGGAGATCGGCCAGGTAGGCCCGCACCGCCCGCCCGTCCGCGTCGTGGAGGCGTCCCGCCCCGCGCGCCGCGAGGAACGCCGCGCAGTCGGCGAGGTCCGACCGGTAGCTCCGCAGCGTGTGGCTCGAGGCCCCTCGCTCGACCGCGAGGTACCGGAGGAACGCGTCGACGAAGTCGTTCTTGCGTTCTGCCATGACCCGACCCGGGAAGGCGCGAGGCCCTGCCCGCAGCCTGCGGCGGCCGACCAGCATCCGCCGGGCCCGGACGTTACGCCTCTTCAGCCTCCCGACGGTATCCGCATCCCTCCCGGGCACAGGTGAGGAAGCGCCGGCCGCGGGTCCGCCGCTCGACCAGGAACGGTGCCCCGCACTTCGGACACGGGGTCCCGACCGGGCGCTGCCAGGCGATGAACTTGCAGCCCGGGTAGTTCGTGCACGCGTAGTAGGGCTTGCCCCGCTTCGACCGGCGCTCGGCCAGCTCTCCTCCGCACCCCTCCTGAGGACATCCGATTCCGATCGTGATGGGCCTGGTGGTCTTGCACTCCGGGTAGCCGGAGCACGCGATGAAGCGACCGAAGCGCCCCTCCTTGTACACCATCGGCCGGCCGCAGGTGGGGCAGTCCATTCCGGCCGGCTCGGGCTCGGCTGGCTCGCTGTCGCCGACGTTGCGCGTGTACTTGCACTCCGGATACCGCTCGCAGGCCAGGAAGCGCCCGAAGCGGCCCCAGCGCTCGAGCAGCTTCCCCTCGCCGCACTGCGGGCACGTCTCGTCGGTCGGCTTTCCCTTCTTGAGATCGTCCATCTCCCGGTGCGCCCGCTTGAGGTCCTTGGCGAAGCGGTTGTAGTACTCGCGTACCGTCTCCACCCACTTCCGATCGCCCTCCTCGATCTCGTCGAGAGAGTCCTCCATCTGGGCCGTGAACTCGACCTCGAGGAGATCCGGGAACGCCTCCACCAGGAGGCCGGTCACCAGCTCTCCGAGCTCGGTGGGGAAGAGGGTACCCCGGTCGCGCCGCACGTAGCCCCGCTTCTGGATCGTCGTCAGGATCTGGGCGTAGGTGGAAGGGCGCCCGATCCCCTTCTCCTCCAGCTCCTTGACGAGCGACGCCTCGGAGTAGCGTGGCGGGGGCTGCGTGAAGTGCTGCTTGGGCTCGAGCTGCCTGATGTCGAGCCGCTGGCCGACCTCGAGCGGCGGCAGCCCGGAGACTTCCCCCTCGATCTCGTCGGTGCCAGCCACCACGCTGTCGTCCGGCGCCTCGATGTAGACAGCCATGAAGCCCGGCACCCGGAGTGCCGAGCCGACGGCTCGGAAGAGATAGGGGCCGGCGGCCACGTCGACGGTGAGCGTGTCGTACACTGCCGGCCGCATCTGGCTCGCCAGGAACCGTCCCCAGATCAGCCGGTAGAGCGCAAGCTGGTCGCGGGTGAGGTAGCGGGCAACCTCATCGGGCCCGTGGTCGATCAGCGTCGGGCGGATCGCCTCGTGGGCCTCCTGGGCGCTCTTCCGCGCGCGGTAGGCGGGCGGCCGCTCGGGAAGCGTGTCGGCGCCGAAGCGCGCGGCGATCACCTCGCGCGCCTCCGACTGGGCGTCGGGAGCGACCCGGGGGGAGTCGGTGCGCATGTACGTGATCAGCCCGATCGGCCCCTCGGCGCCGATCTCGACCCCCTCGTAGAGCTGCTGCGCCACCATCATGGTCTTGGAGGTCGAGAAACGAAGCTTCCGGGCGGCCTCCTGCTGGAGCGTGGAGGTGATGAAGGGCGGAGCCGGGTTCTTCTTCCGCTCGCCGCGGACGACGTCCTTGACGACGAAGTGAAGGTCCCGCAGCTCGGCGATGGCGGCCTGGGTGTCGGCCTCCGTCCCGAGCTCCACCTTCTCCCCGGCCTTCTCGCGGAGCGTGGCCTCGAACGGGGGCGGCGCCGCCGCCGCCAGGTGCGCGTGGAGGCTCCAGTACTCCCGCGGGACGAAGGCACGGATCTCGCGCTCCCGCTCGCAGAGGAGACGGACGGCCACCGACTGCACGCGTCCCGCCGACAGGCCTCGCCGCACGCGCTCCCAGAGGAGCGGGCTGATCTTGTAGCCGACGAGCCGATCCAGAACCCGCCGGGCCTGCTGGGCGTCGACTTTCTTCAGGTCGATGCGGCCGGGCTGCCTGAAGGCGGCCTTGACCGCCTTCTCGGTGATCTCGTTGAAGAGGACGCGGTAGACCCGGTCGCTCGGAATGCGCATCTCCTGAGCGATGTGCCAGCCGATGGCCTCGCCTTCGCGGTCGGGGTCGGTGGCGACGTAGAGCGCCTGAGCCTTCTCGGCCGCCTTCTTCAGCTCCTGGAGCGTCCGGGCCTTGGCCCGGAGCGGCACGTACTGCGGCTTGAAGTTCTTCTCGATGTCGACGCCGAGCTTGTTGGAGGGGAGATCCTTGACGTGGCCCAGGGACGCCTTCACGATGAAGCCCTTGTCCAGATACTTCTGGATGGTCTTCACCTTGGTGGGCGACTCGACCACGACGAGCGAGCGGCGTGCGGCCATGGCCGTCTAGCTTTTCATCCCAGTGCCGGGCCAGGAACCGAGCAGATCAAGGACGCAGGCCCGAGCCGGCGCGAGGGCCGAGGACGCAGAGATGGGACCGTTACTGGCACGTCACTAGCGTCTCACGTAGCGCTGGCCGGGCAGCTGCCGGACCAGCCCCCGGAGCTCCAGGGTCATGAGCGAGGCGGCCACGTCCCCGGCGGGGAGCCCGCTCTTGTCGATGACGTCGTCGATGGCCACCGGCTCCTCCCCCAGCAAGGGAAGCAGGCGGCCTTCGGCGCCGGTCGTGCCGCCCGCCGCCGCGACCCGCGTCGCCGCCGCGGGCGAGGTCGGGCGCAGAGCCGCCCGCCAGACCGCCGGCCACTCGGCTACCACGTCCTCCCAGTCGCGGACGAGCTTGGCCCCATCCTGGATCAGGCGGTTCGCGCCCTCGCTGGTCGCCGAGGAGACGTTGCCGGGCACCGCGTACACCTCGCGCCCGAGCTCGCCCGCGTGTCGCGCGGTGATGAGCGCCCCGCTCCGCTCGGCCGCCTCGACGACGACGGTGCCGAGGGCGAGGCCGGCGATCACCCGGTTCCGGATGGGGAAGTGCTGAGGCAGGGGCGCCGTCCCCATCGGAAACTGAGAGATGACCGCGCCGGCCGCCGCGATGGCGCGCACGAGCGGTCGGTTCTCGGACGGGTAGACCACGTCTACCCCGCTCCCGAGCACCGCCAGCGTGCGGCCGCCGGCGTCGAGGGCGCCGCGGTGAGCGGCCGTGTCGACGCCACGTGCGAACCCGCTGACGACCGTGACGCCCCGCCCGGCCAGGTCGCCGGCCAGCCGCTCGGCCGTCCTGAGGCCGTAGCCCGTTGGACGGCGCGAGCCGACCACCGCCACCGACAGGGCGTCCTCCCGGGCCAGGGTGCCGCGGACGATGAGGAACGGCGGCGGGAGCGGAGCGGTCTTGAGCGCGGGCGGATAGTCGGCGTCCTCGAGGATGACGAGGCGGGCCTCGGCTCGTTCGGCCGCCGCCCGCTGGCCCGCGATGGCGCCGGGAGCGTCGAAGCCCTTGATGCTGGTCGCCAGATCGTCTCCCACCTTTTCAGCCAGCGCCCGGCGCGATGCTCGGAACAGCTCCGCCGGCGCGCCGACGGCGAGCACATCGTGGTAGCGGCGAGCGTTCCACCCCATGCTCGGAACCAGCGCCAGCGCCACCCATGCCCACCGTGCGTCCGTCGTATCCATCTCACTCCACCATACACCACGTGGCAAGCCACTCCGGCTCGAGATCCGTCGCGCCCGGGGCGGGCGAAAAGTAGCCGCCATCGTACACGCCCGCGGAAACCCCGGTCAAGGAGCGCCGGCGATCCCCGATGGGGTGGCGGCTCGGCATGGGGTCGGGGGCTGACCGGATCACCGGCGACCGTGCGCGCCGCGCGACCACGGCGAGGGCGCCAGCGCGCGACGAAGGGGTGGGGGATTACCTGTCGGCGGGCGGGCCGGCCCTGGCGCCCCGCGGGACCTCACGCGCGGCGAGCCGCGCCTTCTGGGCGGCCTCGCTTTGCGGGAAGTCGCGGAGGAGCTGCGCCCAGACCTCGCGGGCGCGGTCGTTGCGCTTCAGGAATCGGTGGGCGAGCCCCAGCTTGAAGAGCGCCTCGGGGGCCTTCTCCCCTTTCGGCGCCATGTCGACGGCCTTCTTGTATTCGACGGTCGCGTGCTGATAGTCACGGGCCGTGTAGTAGGCCTCGCCGATCCAGAACTGAGCCGTCCCGGCCAGCGGGTGCGACGGGTGCTTGCCGACGAAGTCCTCGAAGTCCAGGATCGCCTGGCCGAGCTCCCCGCCCTTGAAGCTTTCCAGGCCGCGGTTGTACAGCTCCTCGGCCGCCAGCGTGGCGAGGGCGGTCCGGGTGGCCGCCTTCTGGCTCTTGCCGTCCCGTCGTCCCCCGGCGGCGTTGGCCGGCACAGCCTCCAGGCGCGCCACCTGGTCGGCGATGCCGCCGACCGTCATCTCGACCCCGCGCACCGCTCCGGCGACGGTCTCGAGGCGCGCCTCGGCAGCGACCACGCGCTTGCGGACGCTCTCCACCGCCTCGGCCTGGCGCCCGTCCTGATCCCGGAGCGCGGCCTGGAATTCCTGGCGCGCCGCCTGGATCTCGACCCGGAGGTCGGACACGTCCTTGCGCAGCTCCACCGTCGCGCGGGTCAGCTCCGCGACCTGCAGCTGGGTCATCCGGGACTCTTCGCCGATCCGCCGGAGGGCGTCCGAGCCCGCGCACCCGGTGAGCGCCAGAAGCGCCAGCCCCGTCGGGACGACGCCGCGTCGCCATCGCGTGCTGTCAGACGTTCGCATGCGCCCCATCCTTCTCCTGGCCGGCACCGTAGCACCGCGCTCGAAGCCGTGTCAAGTTTCGCGGCCGCCCGGGGGGCGCGCCGGACCGGCGATCCGGTCCGTGGCCAGGGCTCGCACGGGCTGGTCGGGGCGCAGCCGGCGCTCCAGCGCACGGCTCAGGCGCGACATCCCGAAGGTCAGGATCCAGTAGACGAGCGCGATGAAGAGGTAGAGCTCGAACGGCCGAATCTCGCGCTGGTTGACGGTTTGAGCGGCCTTGGTGAGGTCCATGTAGCCGACGATCGAGGCCAGCGACGTGTCCTTGACGAGAATGATGAACTGGGTCACCAGCGAGGGGAGCATGTTGCGCAAGGCCTGCGGGAGCACGATGTCGCCCATCACGGCCCGGTAGCCGAGTCCGGTGGCCCGCCCGGCCTCCACCTGTCCGCGGGGCACGGACTGGATCCCCGCCCGGATGATCTCACCCAGGTAGGCGGCCTCGAACACGACGAAGGCGATCAGCGCCACCCCGTACTGCGAGAGCGCGATCCCGAGCGCGATCGGGATGAAGAACCAGAACCAGAAGATGACCATCACGAGCGGGACTCCGCGGATCACCTGGACGTACAGGCTCGCCGGGTAGTAGAGCACCTGGAACCGCGACAACCGGGCCAGGGCGACGAGGATCCCGACCCCGAAGCCCAGGACGATGGCCGGCAGGGCCAGGGCGAGGGTGCCGCCCCCGAAGGCGCCCAGTCCGAGGAGCCCCTGGAGCAGCAGGAAGCGCCAGTTGCCGGCGATGACGCCGAAGTCGAAGCTCAATGCTCGGCGCCCTCGGTGCGGACGACGAGGCCCGGGATGGCCAGCCGGCGCTCCACCCGACTCATGACCGCCGCCACGACCAGGCACAGCCCGAGGTAGATCAGCGTGCCCGCCGTGATCGCCTCGAAGCCCTTGGCGGTGTAGGCCTCGATCTGGCGCGTCATGAAGGTCACCTCGGTCACGCTGATGGTGAGGGCCAGCGAGGAGTTCTTCAGGAGGTTGAGCGACTCGTTCGTCAGAGGCGGGACGATGAGGCGGACGGCGATCGGCACCAGGACGCGCCGGTAGGCCTGGCCGACCGTGAGCCCGGTCGAGAGGGCCGCCTCGAGCTGGGTCGGCGGAACCGACTGGATGCCGGCCCGCACGACCTCGGCCAGCCGGGCCCCGTGGTAGACGCCGAGGGCGACCACCGCCGCGACGAATTCCCCGCCGTGCCGGTTCAGCCAATCCTGAGCCGTGGCCGGCAGGACCTGAGGCACGCCGAAGTACCAGAAGAACATCCAGACCAGCAGCGGCACGTTCCGGAAGAACTCGACATAGGCGGCGGCGAGTCCGCGAGGCCCGAGCCCCGACATCGTCCGGAACGCCCCGAAGAGGCCTCCGAGGGCGGCGGCCAAGAGCCAGGCGAGCGCCGAGATCTCCAGCGTCGTGACGATCCCCTGGAGCAGCCACCGGCCGTAGGGAGCGGTCCACAGGACGCTCCACTCGAACTGGTACTGTAGCGCGAGGAGAAGCGTCACCCGACCCTCCCGGAGGAAGGCCGGCCCGATCCGGTCGCCGAAGAGCGACCGGCCCGGCGTCGCCGGGAGGGCCGTGGGAGGGGGCTGCGCCCCCCTCCTACCGATTCAGCGGCCGTGAAAAAGTGCGCGGGCCGTGGCCCTCACGCTCATGGTCCATTCAGCGGGGGATCACCTGCATCTGGAGGAAGATCAGGGCCGACTCGGAAAGCGGATAGGGCACCTCGCCGCGCGGCCCGAACCACTTGTCGTACAGCTTCTGGTATTCTCCGCCCTCGATCGCCTCCATCATGGCGAAGTCGACCAGGTTCCGGAAGTCCGAGTCGTTCTTCCGCATGGCCATGCCGTAGGGCTCGTAGGTGTAGAACTCGCCCACCACGTCCCACTCCGCCGGGTTCGGCGCCTTGGCCTTGAGTCCGGCCAGCTGGACCCCGTCGTTCGTGTAGGCGTCGATCTTGCCCTGGGCCAGCGCGGTGAAGGCCGCCGGCTGGTCGGGGAACACGACGAGTTGCGCTTGCGGGTGCTTCTCGCGGATCACCTTCTCGTTGGTCGAGCCCTGCTGGGCCCCGATCCGCTTGCCCCCGATGTCGCGCAGGCCACGGATCGGGCTGCCCTTCTTGACCAGGAACTGGGCGCCGGTCACGAAGAACACGACGCTGAAGTCGAGGCTCTCGCGGCGGGCCCGGGTGATGGTCATGGTGCCGGCGATGAGGTCCACGGCGCCGCTGGTGAGGAGCGGGATGCGGGTGGTCGGGGTGGACTCCTTGAGCTCGAACTTCACAGGCTTCCCGAGCTTCTTCTCGATGCCGGCGTGGACGAGCTTGGCCAGGTCCACCGAGAAGCCGCCCCACTGGTTGTTCTTGTCGATGAAGCCGAAGGGCGGCGAGCCGGTCCGGGTCCCGATCACGAAGCTTCCGGTCCGGGCGACCTTCTCCAGGGTCGTCTCGGCCCAGGCCGGCACGACGCCGGCCAGCAGGATCGACAGGGCCAGCACGGCCGCGCTTCCTTTCCGCGCGTGGGTCCGCATGGATGCCCCTCCTTCCGGGGTGACGCGTGAGTCAATGGGCGAGGATCTTGGACAGGAACAGTCGCGTGCGCTCGCTCCGGGGTCGCGCGAAGAACGAGTCGGGCGGCCCTTCCTCGAGGATCCGCCCCTCATCCATGAAGACGATCCGGTGCGCCACTTTCCGCGCGAAGCCCATCTCGTGGGTCACGACCAGCATCGTCATCCCCTCGCGAGCGAGGGCGACCATCACGTCGAGGACCTCGTTGATCATCTCGGGATCGAGGGCGGAGGTCGGTTCGTCGAAGAGCATGATCTTCGGCTGCATCGCGAGCGCCCGCGCGATGGCGACCCGCTGCTGCTGCCCGCCCGACAGCTGGGCCGGGTAGGCCCCCGCCTTGTCGGGAATGTCCACCTTGCGGAGAAGGTCCATCGCGATCCGCTCGGCCTCGGCGCGCCGAAGCCCGCGCACCCGGATCGGCGCCAGCGTGATGTTCCCGAGCGCCGTCATGTGCGGGTAGAGGTTGAACTGCTGGAACACCATGCCGATCTCGGCGCGCAGCCGGGGGAGGTCGACGCTCCGGGCATTGACATCCTGGCCGTCCACGATGAGCTGCCCCGATTGAATCGGCTCCAATCGATTGATGCAGCGGATCAGCGTGCTCTTGCCCGACCCGCTCGGTCCGCAGACGACGAGGACCTCCCCCCGCGCGACTCCGAGGTCGACGTCCTTGAGGACGTGGAGCTTCCCGAACCACTTGTTGACCCCGCGAAAGGTGATGATCGGCTCCGCCATCACCGGAGCTCGCACTGGACGATCGCGGACGTCGCCAGCGGGCCCCGAGGTCACGACGGCCTCAGCGTCGTGCCGGGCAGCGGTCGCTCCGCCACCATGAGACCCACGAGCATCCGGACCGCCGTCAGCGCGACCAGGATGGCGAGCGAGAGCCGGAGACCGCGGGCCGGGATGCGGCGGCTCACGCTCGCGCCCGTCCAGGACCCGGGGACGGTCCCCGCGCACAGCAGCGCGGACCAGAGCAACGGGATCTGGCCGGTCTCGAACTTTCCCAGGACCCCCCCGAGACCTCCCACCGCCAGGACACCCAGCGAGCTGCCCAGAGCCGCCCGGGTCGGCACGCCCAGCAGGTAGATCATGAACGGGATCACCAGGAAGGCCCCGCCGACGCCGACCAGGCCGGAGAGGAGGCCGATGGTGAGCGAGCCCACCAGGGCGAGCGGGCGCGAGAAATCGCTGGCCCCCCCCTCGCCCAGCTCATCGGCCGGCGGCGGAAAGAAGAGGATCGGCGCCGCGATCAGCGCGAGCAAGGCGAAGACGGTCTCCAGCAGCCGCACGCTCACCGCGCCGGACAGGAGGGCGCCGGCGCCGGCCCCGACGACCATGCCGGACCCCATCCAGAGGACGACGGCGGGTGCGGTCGCGCGTCGGCCATGATGGGCGAGGTAGCCCAGGACGGAGGCCACGAAGACCTGCACCATCGTCATCGCCCCGACCTTCCGGATGTCGAGTGCGGGGAACCCGAGGAGGGGCGGCGCGTACAGGAGGAGCGGGATCATCACGACCCCGCCCCCGATACCGAGAAGCCCCGAGAGAAACCCTCCGACGAATCCGAGCGAAACCAGGAGGGCGAGAAACACGATGAGGCGAGTATAGCCGGCCTCCCAGCGGGTCACAAGGCAGCCGGAGGGGGCGGCGGGACCCGGGCGGTTGCCGGGCTTCCGCCCTCGGGCTAAGATCGGCGCCGTGGACGAGTCTTCGTTCGGCGTCTTCGCGGCGACGGCCCTCCTGGCCGGCTTCGTGTTCGGCTACTGCGCGCAGCGCGGTGGATTCTGCCTGACCCGGGCGCTCTCGAACCTCGTCCTCACCGGCGACGGCTCCATCGCGCGGGCCTACGTCCTGGCGCTGGTGGTGGCCATCGTCGGCACGCACCTCCTGGCCCTGGCCGGGAGCTACGCGCCGGCCCTCGGGATCGCGGAGCTGCCGGTCCGGCCCTTTCACTGGGTCGCCAACCTCGTCGGTGGCTTTGTCTTCGGGATCGGGATGATTCTGAGCGGTGGTTGCGCCGGGAGCTCCTGGTACCGCCTCGGCGAGGGGGCGCTCGGGGCCTGGATCGTTCTGTTCGGCTTCGCGCTGGGTGCCACCGCCACCAACGTGGGCGTCCTCGCTCCGGTCCGGAAGACCCTCCAGGAGCACGAGCTTCTGGCCGGGGACCAGCCGGCGACGCTCTATCACCTCCTGGGCGTCGGCCCGTGGCCGGTGATCGCGGGAGTGGTCGTGCTGGCCGCGCTCTGGCTCGCCCGGGGCGCCGCCGAGCCGGAGCACGGGAAGTGGAAATGGCCGCTGACCGGGAGCGTCATGGGCCTGGTGATCGCGCTCGGCTGGTATCTGTCGTCCTACGGAGGCAGTCCGACCGGCCTCACCTTCGCCGCCAACACGGGCCATCTCCTCACCTATCCGCTCGTCGGCTTCCCGAACCGCGTGACGTGGAGCATGTTCGTGCTCGTCGGCCTGCCATTCGGCTCGGCGCTGGCCGCCTGGCAGACCAGGCAGTTCCGCTGGAAGGCGCCGCCGGGCTTCACGAGCGTCCAGCTCTTCGCCGGGGGGCTCACGATGGGCGTCGGAGCGCTCATCGCCGAAGGATGCAACATCACCCAGGGGCTGACCAACGCGGCCACCCTCGCCCTCGGCAGCCTGACGGCGTTCGGGGCGATGCTGGCCGGCGGCTGGGCCGCCCTCTGGATGCTGTTTCTCCGCAAGAGTTAGCCTGCCCCCATCCCTCCCCCCCACCGGGGGAGAGGGTCGGGGTGAGGGGGAGAGGGAGCGGAGTGGGGGCGTCGCCGATGACCCTGACGACCTAACAGGGAAGAACGGCGCGCGCGAAGCGGGTCAGCTCCCAGACGGGCGTGACGCCCTGGACCTCGCGTCGGCCGCTACGGGGAAAGCTCCGGAAGAACTCCTCGAAGACCGGGCGGCCGACGACCCCCACCGCGTAGAGCGCGTCGGCCGCCTCGTCCCATTCCAGGATCACGGCCGCCAGGGGGAGCTCGGCCGGCGGCTGGATCGGCACCGCGCCCTGCAGCGGATCGAACGCGCTCCCGTGGACGCAGCACGTGATCACGGTGTCCCGCTGGGCGACCGTAGCCGGCTGGCCCGGACCGAAGTAGTGGATCATGGCGTGCTCGCGCGTCGGATGCGTGTAGGTGTGGGGACAGATCGCCGAGAAGGCGACGATCGATCTGCTTTTCCCAACGCCCCCCGGCGCCTCGTACCCGCCGCCCCCGGTGACGCGCACCGGTGTGACGGGTCGGCCGAGATCGAGGAGGAAGCACGGCGTGCTCTCGAAGGGGTAGAAGAACACGTACGTCTGGTGGGGAACGAGGTCGGACGCCGCCAGCGGCGTGCTCCCGTCCCGCAGCAGCTGAGCGCGAGCACCCGGCCGAAGCTGCGCCTCGGCCGCCCCGGACGCCGCGAGGATTCCGGTCTCCCGCAGCGTCGCGATGGCGGCCAGCGCGCCGCACCCGAGGAACGCCCGCCTCCTCATCATCTACGTCTTTTCGGGGGGTCTCGGAAGACCCCCCCGATGCCCCCCCCTCGGTTGCGGCGGCACAGCCGCCGCTCGGAGCGCCCCTCGATGCACCACGCGCACGGTGGTCGGCGTCGGGTTACTCCGACACACTTAGGTTGCCCGGTCGGGCCCACGGCCCCCAGGACCCCAGACACGACAGGGATCGACCCGGCCGGGCAGGGTCGAGGAGCGAGCCCGGCTAGGACGCAGGGAGGAGGCGGGCCGAGGCGTATGCCGCATACGTTGAGGCCCGCCGACGACCGAGGACGACGCCAGGCGACGCTCATCGGCCCTGCCCTAGGAGCCGAACATTTCGCGCCATAGCCCCTGCTCCCACGCCTTCCGGAGCTGGGCGAATGAAGGCTTCGGCGCGTTGTCCACGGTGATCTTGGTGTTCACCTGGAGTTTCCCCTCCTTCGTCTCGTAGCTCCACTCGGCCCGGGTCAGGAACGCCTTGTCGCTCTCCGTGTACGGGTAGCAGATATTGTGAGGCGGCGCCGGGTCGGGGACCGATGCCCCCATCGCCTTGGCGATGTACGTTCCTACGATCTTCCCGCTGATGGACGCCGTGTATGCGCTCTTCGCGTACGGCGTCTGGGCCGCGTCCCCTACGGCGTACACGGCCGGGTTCTTGGTCGAGCGGAAGGTCACCAGGTCCACCTCGGCGAACACCGCGCCGAGCCCCGCCTTGCCGATGAACTCGGCGGCCTTGTTCGGCGGGATGATGCTCAGCACGTCGAAGCCGACGTCTCCGGCATCCGTCTTCACCACTTTCTTCTCCGCGTCGACCCCCGTGATCTTGGTTTGCGGGCGATATTCGAGAACGTCCTTCCGCGCCCCCATGGCGTCCAGGAACGCCTGGGCGTTGGGCGGCGGGATGGGCGTCGGCTTGGCGTCGAGGAGCACCACCTTCGCCTTGAGGCCCTTCTTCTTGATGTGCTCCGCCCACAAGAGCGCGTACTCGTACGGCCCCGGGGGGCACTTGTAGGGCACCGCCGGCGCGTTGAGGACGACCGTCCCGCCCTGGAACGCCTCGATCTTCCGGCGGGTGTCGATCATCGGCGTGCCCTTGTCGTAGATGCTGGCATTCAGGGCGTACGCCTCCCCGAGCCCGGGGACGTCCTCGTAGGCGAGGCGGATCCCGGTCGCGATGAGCAGCTGATCGTAGTCGATGGCGCCGGGCGCCGCCAGCACCTGCTTCTTGTCCGGATCGAGCCCGACGACTTCCGTCCGGATCACGCGGATGCCCTTGGCGATGAGGGGAGAGTAGCCGAACGTGATGGTGTCGAGCGAGTTGAACCCGAAGAGGTACTCGAGGGTGGCGGGACAGGAGATGAAGAAGGAGGAGCGCTCGAGGATGACGACCTCGGCGTCGGGGACGAGCCTCTTGACCGTGAGGGCGGCGAAGTTGCCGCCGAAGCCAGCCCCGATGACCACGAGCCGTTTGCCGCCCGACTTCGGGAGGACCTGGGCCAGGCCCCGAGTCGGCCGCCCCAGCCCCACCCCTCCGAGAGCCGCCACCGCCCCCCCACCGATCCCCGCCGTCCGCAAGAACTCACGCCGATTCAGCCCCATGGTCTCTCTCCTCCCCCGCGCCACCGGCGCGTTACGGGAACTGCTGATGAGCGGCCCACTGGCCCCCTCGGTTGTCGACGAAGACGACGCGCAGCATCGTGCCCGGACGAGCCTTCACGAAGAACCGGAGCTTGGGGTCGGGGCTCATGGCCGGAGTCAGCGCGAACTCGCTCACCCGCTCCTCGCCGAGAAACGCCGTCATCCGCTCCACGAAGAACGCCGGCCGCTCCTGGACGAACGTCCCGTTCTTCTCGGCGAGCCCGGTGTGCGAGGTGTGCTTGAGCGAGGCCCAGACGGCCACCACCTCGCCGGGACGGACCCGCGCCTGGGTCCGCACGGACGGGCTACCGCCTTGCTCGCGGGTGACGCTCCCCGGCGGAAGGGCGCAGCCCCCGGGCGCCACCCGCACCAGGTGCCTGGCTTCGAACCGGCCGTGACGCGTGCACTCCGCGACGACCGTCAGCTCACCTCCCTGCCCGGAGCGCATCTGGTAGGCCACCGAGGCCCGGCCGCTCTGGGGGGTGAAATGGAAGACCCCCTTCCTGGGAACGGGATCCGTCCGCAGCACGACCTCGAGGGCCTTGATGTAGTGGTCCGCCTCCATCGGATGGTCGACCGACACGGTCAGAGGAACCGCCACCGGGTCGTCGGCCAGGATCGGGACGTCGATCTGCGGGCGGTGCGCCGTCTCGACGGCC
>DASYUH010000003.1 GCA_036001465.1 Candidatus Polarisedimenticolia bacterium | reverse complement strand
GCTCAAGCAGCTCGAGTGGCTCGGTGTCGTCGAGTCGGAGACCAAGCCCAACGGGCGCGGGCACCACTACAAGCTCACGGCCGCAGGCCACGACCTCTTCTCGGTCTGCCAGTCGCTCGGCGAGTGGGGTGCGCGTTGGCTTGAGTTGGCCCCCGAGAACCTCGACCCCTTTGTGGCCCTGTGGTCAATGTGCAACGCGCTCCGCCGAGACCGGCTCCCGGATCGACGCGTCGTCATCCGCTTCGACTTCACCGGCCGCCGGCGCCAAGAGCGCTATTGGCTGCTCATGGAGCTCGGAGACACCGAGATCTGCAAGAAGTACCCCGGCCTCGACGAGGACCTCTACATCACGGCCGAAGCCGAAGCCTTCGTCAAATGGCACGCCGGCCAGCTCACCTGGGCCCAGGCCACCCGCGAGGACCGCATCCAGCTCCACGGCCCCTCGTGGCTCGTGCGAGCCTTCCCGACCTGGAACGCCCGCAGCATGTTCGCCCACATCAGGCCGGTCTCCCGAAGCGCCACGAGGCCCGCAGGCTGACATCCTCGACGCGGCCTCCCGCTGCGGCGCCGCACCGCCGCCGGAGTGTGCCGTGAACAGTCTCCCATATCTCACAACCTTGCGCAGGCGGCGCCGATAGTGACGATGTTGGCTCCCAAACGCAGTGGCCGGCAGCGTCTGCCGGCACCGTCTATTGGAGTCTGATGATGGTCTTCCTCTCCATGGCCGCTCTTTCCATTCTCCGATGGCCAGCCTTTAAGCTCCATTTCGATGGAGCTCCTGTGAAGGCCGCACTTATCGACCGATATGGGAGCAATGAGGTGGTCAGAGTGGGTGATCTTGCCGTCCCAACGATGGGCGAGCGTGATGGGAAGCTGAAGCAAGCCGAGGCCGTGGCCGGTGTAGTTGTCCACCGAATCCGAACTCGCGGTTTCGGCATGATTCGTGTTGCTGAACGAACGCCGACGGCAGGGATTTGAGACAGGCTGTTACCCGCGACTTCCCGGTTGGCGATCCAGTCTGGTTGCAACCATGGGACTCTCCCCTCTCTGTGGAACCCACCGAGCGCCATGATCGGTTAGCATAAGCACATGCCGTCGTTTGCCGATGCCCTGCGGGTCCTCAACGACATGAAGGATTCCGGTGTGGTGGAGGACTACGCCGTCGCAGGTGCGATGGCGATGGTTTTCTGGGCTGAGCCCATTCCGACCTACGACCTGGATGTCCTCGTGTTTCTTCCCGGCGACCAGGCGACGATCGTGAGCCTTGCGCCGCTCTATGACTGGGCGGCGGGGCGCGGCTACGCGACCCAGGCCGAGCACGTGATCATCGAAGGAGTGCCCGTCCAGTTCCTTCCGGCGCACAACAGCCTCGCCGAGGAGGCGATCGACCGGGCTGTCACCCTCGAATACGAGGGTGTACCCGTTCGGGTCGTCAGGCCGGAGCATCTCGCCGCCCTCTACCTGGAGCCTGGCGCACGGACCCTGAAGCGACGGGAGCGTGCCGCGGCGCTCATGGAGTCCAGCGCGCTCGATCGGGCGGTGCTCGATGAGCTGCTCAAGAGATTCAAGCTGGAGACTTGAAACATGGTCTCGCCACAGAGAAGACGGCCACGGGCAAGTCCAAGACTCCTGGAGGCCCTCCGCGAGGGCAAGGCGGCCCTGCGCCGGCAGCGGGAAACATTGGCCCTCCGCGAAAAGGTCCAGATCGTCCTCGAGATGCAGCGGGTCTGTCTGCCCCTGATCGCGCGTCGTCGCCGGCTGGCCGAATGGGAGCGGCCCTGGGCGATCACCCCCTGAGTTGGTGGTCGGTCAGGGCCCCCCGTTCCCCGAGCTTCGAAGAGAGTCGCTTGGGGAGCCAGACCTCATCCATTTCGAAACGGCGGGCCGCCGAAACTGCGGCGGGCCGTCATTCAGCTATCTCGGCCGATCAGGCAAGCGGTGCTCGGCTGTGTACGGACTCTTCTGAGTCTTCCCCGTTCTCCGTATCAATGCTCCACCGTCAAGCGCGGAACCCGCGATCGCGAGCAAAAACGATCGCCTGGGCGCGAGTCCACACACCGAGTTTGTCGAACAGATTGGAGACGTGGTTGCGCACGGTCTTTTCGCTGATGCCGAGGCGCTCCGCGATCTGCGCGTTGCCGAGGCCCTCCGTAATCAGCGCCAGGACAGCCCGCTCGCGCGGCGAAAGCGAGCCGAACGCGGGATCCTGACCGCCGACGGGTGCTCCGAGTCCCACGAACTCCAGCATCGCTTCGCGGAAGCGTTCCCAGGCCGG
This sequence comes from Candidatus Polarisedimenticolia bacterium, assembly GCA_036001465.1. NCBI lineage: Bacteria > Pseudomonadati > Acidobacteriota > Candidatus Polarisedimenticolia > Candidatus Polarisedimenticolia bacterium. The sequence goes on along the minus strand of DASYUH010000003.1, from coordinate 12,650 downwards.
CTCGTCCTCGAGGAGGATGTGGTTCTTCGAGTCCAGCTCGACGAACTGGGCGCCTCGGATCCCGGCTGCGAGGAGGCGGCCTTCCGAGATCGGGACTACACCGTCGTCGCGAGCGTGCAGCACGAGCGTCGGCGCTCGGATCTGTCCCAAGAGCTCGGAGACGTTGACGCTGGCGCGTGCTTCGAGGAGCTCGGCCGCGACCTCGGGTGAAGTCGTCCTGCGGCAGAGATCGTTGAGCCAGCCCATCTGCTCGTCCGTGGCCCCTGGCACGAACCGCGACGTGAATACTTGCCGGAAAGCAGGATTGTCCTTGCCCCAGCCGAGACGGATGATCTCGACGATCGCCCTGTATTCACGCTCCCCCATGGGATCATGACGGTGCGACCAGCCGCGGGCGTAGCCTCCGTACAGCACCAGCCGCGAAACATGCTCCGGATGACGTACCGCATACGCCACACACACCGCGGCACCTTGCGAGATGCCAAGCAGGGCAACCGGCTCCTTGGGGCGAGCCGCGGCCACCACGGCCTCGAGATCCTCGAGCCAGCGCTCGAAGGAGACGTCGCCTACGTCCCAATCGGTCATCCCGGACCCCCGCTCGTCGTAGCGCACGAAGCGGAAATGGTCGCTGAAGAAGCGGATCCAATGTCGCCAGACGGGGCTCTCGCATTCGTACTCGAGGTGAGTCAGCCAGTTGGCAGCCTTGACCAGGATGGGGCCGGTCCCGGCCTCTGCCCAGGCGAGGCGGACGCCATCCGGGGTCCGCAGATAGCGGATGCTCTGACGGATCCTCTTTTCCATCGGCCCGTGACTTCCCTCGCGTGGCCGGGACATTCGTCCCGGGTACTTGCTCCTGATTCTACTCAAACCGGGACAGAACTCCCATGGCGGAGCGTCGTCGGGAGCGCCATCATAGGCCATCGTCGGCATACGGATTTCGCAGGTGGCCTTCATCCACCAGACTATAAGGAGAGAGCAGCATGTTGACGCGAGTCCTGTTCTTCGCCTATGGCAGCCTCTGCTACCTGATCTTCCTGGGCACGTTCCTGTACGCGATCGGTTTTATCGGCAACTTCGGGGTCGCGAGGACACTGGACGGCGCTCTGAGTGGGTCCCTCCTGAGCGCCCTCGCCACCAACGCGGGTCTCCTGGCGCTCTTCGCGGTGCAGCACAGCGTCATGGCCCGCAAGTGGTTCAAGGAGAGATGGACTCGGATCGTGCCGAAGCCGATCGAACGTGCGACCTACGTTTTCTTCTCGAGCCTCGCCCTCATCCTGCTGTTCTGGCAGTGGCGGCCGATGGGTGGTGAGGTCTGGTCGGTCGAGGATCCGATCGGACGTATCGTCCTGTGGGGGATGTTCGGCTTCGGCTGGGGGCTGGTGTTGGTGTCGACCTTCCTGATCAATCACTTCGATCTGTTCGGCCTGCGCCAGGTCTGGCTGTATTTGCTCGGCAAGCCTTACAGCGGCATGCGTCTCACGACCCCGGGACCATACCATCTGGTGAGGCACCCGCTGTACCTTGGCTGGTTGTTCGCCTTCTGGATGACCCCGACCATGTCGCTTGCGCACCTGCTGTTCGCGACCGTCACCACTGCTTACATCCTGCTGGCGATCCGGTTCGAGGAGCGAGACCTGATCCGCGAGCACGGGCCGGCCTATGAGCACTACCGGCTTCGCGTTCCGATGCTCGTGCCCCTGGTCCGGCGCCGCCGCGCCGCGGCCTCAGGGGCCGTCACAAGACCGGACCAGGCTTTGTAGCCAGGCTTTCAGAAGTGGGCGTGATCGAGGTCCTATCGCGTTCCGGAGCGAGACCACCGGCGGATTCAAACCAGGAATTCGAGCCCGTAGGTCGTCGTCTGGGGCACAGATCTGGTTTTACGATTTCAGGGGCTCCCCTCACTCCTTGATTTCGAGCGTCCTGTGTGGTAAATGTAGCTGAATCTCGGATCAGCGGACGTGTGGGGGAGGGCAGCCTCGATGAATCGCGATCAGCTTCGCCGCGACCTCAGAGGGGCCGGCGGCGCTATCCTGGCGGTCGCGCTCGTTCTGGCGAACGGCGCGCCGGGCGCGGCGGAGGGCTCGCGCCGCGTGATCGACGAGGGGCAGGGAACGGAGGGGGCACCCTCCCTCGAAGCCTCGGGCGATTTCGATGGCGATGGCCGGGCTGACCGGGTGACCGTCTCCGTGGATACTGGCGCAATCCGGGTCGCCTATGGCGAGATGAACGGGACCCTTTCCGCCCCTGTGCAGGTGGCGACTGCACACGATCCAGCGCGCCTGCAGACGGCGGATCTGAACGGCGATCTCCAGGACGACCTGGAGGTGTACTCCACGAGGGGAGCGCTGCACGTCCTTCTCGGGCGCGCGGCGCCCGCTTTCGACGTGATCGGCCCGCTGGGTGAGGCGCCCTCCTCGGATGGCGCCCCCGCGGATCCGGGGCTAGACACGCACCCATCGTGCCTCGCTCCGCCTTTTGATCCGCGCCCGCACGGGTTCTGGAATTTCACGATCGACCTCGGCGGTCTGGAGTTCCGTGACGGAGCGCTTCTCTCGTGGGCGACGGACTGCGAGATCGCGGTTCAGGGCTTCAACGTGGTGAGGCTGCTGTTCCGAGGGTCGACGGTCGAGCGCATCCAGCTCAACGGGGCACCGATCGTCTGCCAGGGATGTGATGATGGCATAGGGTACGGCTACACGTTTCTCGTGCCCCGACACCGCAGCATCCACAATTTGTTCATCGAGGCCGTTTTCATCGACGGGCGCGCCAAGTATCTCGGCCCTCCGGCTGTCAGCACGAGACCGTATCTTTATCCTTGAACGTCCCCTGTTCTCGATCGTGTTCGTCGGCCGCAGCGATACTGAAGCATCACGATTTCGTAGATGGTGCAGATGTGCGGGTGGTTCAGGGCGGAGGCGGTGCGAGCCTCGCGCTGGAAGCGTTCCAGGGCCGAGAGGTCGTGCGCCAGATGCTCCGGAGGAACTTCAGGGCGACGCCCCGGCCCAGCCTGGTGTCCTCCGCCCGGTAGACGACACCCATGCCTCCTCCGCCCAGCTTTTCCAGGATACGGTAGTGGGGAATCGTCTCGTGCGTCATGGCCCGGGGGCTCATCCCGAAAAATGTAGGGGGGGATTCTATCACCCGCGCTGGCCGGAGACGGCGCCCCTGCGAGACCCTAACCCTCGGGTGCGACCGGGCGCAGGCGGATCTCGATGCGGCGGTTCCTGGCCCGTCCTTCCTCGGTCTTGTTGGGCGCGACCGGCAGGGTGTCGGCCACCGAGACGGCGCGCATGCGCTTGCTCGAGAGCCCCGACTCGGCGAAGAGCCGGACGACGCTCGCCGCGCGGGCTCCGGCCAGCTCCCAGTTGGTGGGGTACTGCTTGACGAGCGCCGGGCCGATCGGCTTGTTGTCCGTGTGCCCGATCACCAGGATCTGGTGCGACGATTTCTTGAGCTGGGTCGCGACCTTGCCCAGCACCAACGTGCCGTTCTTGTCGAGCGCGGCGGAGCCGGAGTCGAACAGGATGTCCTGGGCAACGTTGACGCGCAGCCCGTCGCGGAGCTGCTTGACCTCGACCTGTCCGGCTTTCAGCTCCTTCTTGAGGTCGGCGACCAGTCCGTCGTAAGTCTCTTGAAGCTTGCGGGCCTCTTCCTCGCGCTCGCGCAGCTTCGAGTCGAGCTCCTGTCCCTGCGTCTGCAGGGTCGCCACCTTCGCCTCGAGGACGGTCTTTTCGGTCGCGAGCGCGGTCTTCTCCTGCACCAGCGTCTCGCCGGTGCGGCTGGCGCTTTCGACTTGGTTCCGGAGCTGCTCGTAGCGCGTCGCGCAGAGGTCCCGTTCCTGCTCGACCTGGGTGTACTGGGCCTTGGAGACGCAGCCGGCCACTGCGAGCGCTCCGGCCGCGATAAGGGCCAGCGCGGGGAGGGTTACGGGGAGGCGCGCCGCGCGCCGGGTCCGCAGCCAGGAGATCGAGTGATCAACCATGATCGCATCCTCCCTTCCATCGACGGGGGAGTGGGCCGCTCTCGCCCAGTCCCCGTCGATGGCGGTTTACGAGCTCTGCTCGTCGGGTGCGATCGGGCGCAGGCGGATCTCGATACGGCGGTTCTTGGCCCGTCCTTCCTCGGTCTTGTTGGACTTGACCGGCTGGGTGTCGGCCACCGAGACGGCGCGCATGCGCTTGCTCGAGAGCCCCGACTCGGCGAAGAGCCGGACGACGCTCGCCGCGCGGGCCCCGGCCAGCTCCCAGTTGGTGGGGTACCGCTTGACGAGCGCCGGGCCGATCGGCTTGTTGTCCGTGTGCCCGATCACCAGGATCTGGTGCGACGATTTCTTGAGCTGAGTCGCGACCTTGCCCAGCACCGACGTGCCGTTCTTGTCGAGCCCGGCGGAGCCGGAGTCGAACAGGATGTCCTGGGCGACGTTGACGCGCAGGCCATCGCGCAGCTGCTCGACCTCGATCTGCCCCGCCTTCATCTCCTTCTCGAGGCTCTTCTTGAGGCCGTCGTAAGTCTCTTGAAGCTTGCGGGCCTCTTCCTCGCGCTCGCGCAGCTTCGAGTCGAGCTCCTGTCCCTGCGTCTGCAGGGTCGCCACCTTCGATTCGAGGGCGGTCTTTTCGGCCGCGAGCTCGTTGTTGCGCGCCGACAGGGCGTCGCGCTCCTGCTCGACCTGATAGTACCGGTCGGTCGAGATGCAGGCGGTCGAGGCGCCACCGGCGATGACGATCGCACCGGCCGTGAGCAGGGCCAGGGCACGGACGCGCGCCGCGTGGTGGGTCCACCGTGAAGACCTCCGAGAATTGAACCGCATTGGATCCTCCCTTCCGTCGAAGCGCGGGAGCGGGCCAGTGGCAGGTGTCCCGCGACAGATCGACAGAGAGAATGTAGGAACCGCGCCTGCGCGAGGCAAGAGCGCTTGTCCGGGGCGTCCTGCGTGTCAATGATCCGGCGATGGGGGCCCCGGTTCGTGCCGCAAAATCGTTCGCCGGAAGGCAATCAGCTGCGAATCGCCGCGCGCTGCCGTTACGAAAGTGGACGATGTGCCGGTGACCCGGTTGCGATCACTCGGCGGATCACCATGAGCGAGGGCTCTCATGGTTCGGGAGGGAATCTGGTCGCCTCAGAAGCGGCAGCGAGAGCGTTCGCGTAGACTGCCGCTTGGATGCCGCATCTCTGGCGATTGGCGGTCCAAATCGGTCGGATCTGCCGCTTCAGTGCCGGTGGATGTTCGTCCGATCGCCGCCGCGAGAGTCGCTGGACTTCCGCCATGCTCCTGCGAGACATCTGCTCAGTGGTCGTGAGGGTTTCCATGAGGCTTGCCGGGCTTACCGCCGTGGCCCTTGGGCCCCTTGCCCTCCTTGCGGGTCCCAGCATCTTCGCCCGATTCAGCCCGATCCCGGCGGTCTTCCATTCGGTCTGCACGCCCATTCGCACGGTGTCGATGCGCCGCGAAGCGTTCAACGGTGACACCGCGCTTTCTCTCTGCCACCACCGTATAAGGGCTGACGCGGTAGTACCTCGAGGCGACCTGTAACTTGGTGAGCTCGACAAAGTCGCGATCCTCGACCACGAATCGTTCTCGGGGGTGGTTCCTCCAGTAGCCCCACGCGCGGCCGTAGGGAGGGCCTGGGTCGCGGTCGATCCCGACGAAGAGGACAGAGGGGGCGACGTGCACGCGGTACATGATGGCGGACCAGGAGTTGCCGCTGAGCCGGAGGTTGAGGATTTCGGCTGGTGGTCTCCCCGAAGCGCGCGCCAGGAAGAGGATCGTCGGATAATCATCCTCGGGGTGGGGGCAGCGCCGGACCACAACGGTCGCCACTTCCGGGGGCGGCGCATAGTATTCGTTCGTGATGTTCAGGAAGACTTTCGCGTCGTCGCTGATAGGCAGCCCGACGCTGATGTCGAAGGCAACACCCGCCCACGAGATGGCTGCAGAAGCCAGGGACGTGGAGAGAAGAATCATCAGAGCCCTCACGACCCTTCCGCTCAGCACTGCGGTGACGCGGCACCTGCTCATCGTTCCCTCCCATTGCGATGTTGTGGGTGAAGGCCCATGCCGGGAATATAGGTGGCGGACCTTTATGTCGCAACGGAAAGGCAGGCGGGTCAAAGCCAGGTCGGTGGTCGGCTGGTTACAGGATTGAACTCCAGCCGGACCGGGGGCCTCCGCGAGACCCCCGGTCCGAACAGCGACCTACTGCTTGTTCATGTCCTCGCCCTTCTCCAGCCTGGCGATCATCCGCGTCACGTTGTCCTTGTTCGCCTGATCGGGAGCGAGCGGGAGCGACGTGCGCGCGTATTTCAGCGCCGTCTTGTAGTCCCCCATCGCCGAGTAGGCCCGGGCGATCCCGAGATCGAGCGGCCACTTCCCCGGCATCCGCTTGGAGGCCGCCTGAAAGACCTTGAGGGCCTCCTCGGCGCGCCCTTCGCCGATCATCGGCCGGGCGTACTGGTAGATGTCGAACGGCCCGGCGGCCGGATGGGCCAGCGCCTTCTCCATCGTCGCCTTCGCCTCGGCCGCCTTGCCGTTGGCCTTCTGGGCCTCGGAGAGACTGCGCAGGGTGGTGAAGTTCTGCTCGCCGATGAACGGGCCGTCGACGGCGGTCTTCGCCCACCGCTCCGCCACGTCGAGGTGGACCTTCTGCTGGACGAGGTAGTCGGCGGCCTGCTGCCAGCCGTGGTAGTCGAACCCGGGCGAGTCCTTCAGCTCGTTCCTGAGCGTCTGGTAGTACAGCTCGGCGATGTCGGGAACGGCGATGGCGATCGGGACCTGCAGATCTTCCCAGGCGAGGGCCAGCACCGTCTTGTCCGGCTGCCGGTCGATGAACTCGTAGGTCAGCCACTCGCGGTACGGGGCCTTCGCCGGCTTGACCGTCACGCGCAGCGCATCCTCGCTCTCGTCGTAGAAATAGCTCCCCCACGAGGTGGAGTTCCTGGAGAAGATCACCGTCCACTCGCTCTCCCCCGCGAGGAAGTGCAGGCCGTAGGTCCCCGCGGCGATCGGTTTCCCCTCGACCGTCACGGGGTGGGAGAAGCGGATGACGGTGTTCTCGTTGGCGCCGCCGCGCCAGGGGCACTTCTTGCCGCAGGTGCCGAAGGTCTCCTCGGCGTACCCGTAGTGCACGAGGGTGCCCCAGATCTTCCCCCTCCGGTCCGCCCCGTCGGGGGCATGGACATCCGGGCTGGAATAGTCGACGGTGACGGTCGCCGGCCCGATGTGCTGGATGACGGTGCACTTCTGATTGTCGCCGCTCGGCGGGAGCGTGACGTCCTGGGCCCGGACCGGAGCGGCCGGGGCGAGGACGAGCAGAGTGGCGAGGCCGAACACTGCGACATGGAGACGGATCATGCAGACTCCTCTCGAAAGAGCGGCGGGAGATGCGCTGACTGGCAGGCCGGATCACGGCGCGCGCCTCGAGCCGGCGTATCCGCCGGACCCGCGCGCCTGTCCGGAAGTCCCCGTCTCCTGCGCGCTGACGATTCAGCCGCAATTGTAGGCCGGTCGGCGGCCGGCCCGTCAACTACCTCGCCGGGCCCGGACGGCCTTGCGCTCTGGATAGCCGCCGCTTGCCCAGGAGGAGGCCAAGGGTGTCGGTGTCCGAGACCTCGGATTTGATTGAAAACACACTGCGAAGTTAACATGAGCTGCCGGAGGCGAGAGGTGCCGCTGGGCGCGCGGACGCCGCGGCTGAGCGGGAGCCTTAGCCAGAACGAGCGATCAAGGTATCAATTCATGGGTTGGCGACCTCTCACCCTTCACAGTCTCGGAACACTCCTCGCCGATCAGGATCGCGAGCTCGAACCGACTCTCAAGTCAAAGCTGTCGCCGTTTCGGTGCAATCCCTCGATAGTTCCTTGCGTCAGAGCCGGGCAACCTGACCGGGACAGCATGTGGGTGGTGGCTCGGGCCGGGGAGCGAGTGCTCCTCTATGACTCCGTAGAGGAGGAGTTCGGCACGGGGGTGGTCGACCGCGACGGGGTGCTCCGAGACTGGGGTACATCCGGTCACAAGCTCAAGTGGTCTGTTGCGCGTTTTCTGGCAGATCAAAGTAACGAGTCTGGCGAACAGCCGGCTCAAGCTGCTGACGCGCGGGAGGCCGGCGGTGTTCGCAGCTCAGACGGAGCGTTGGGCAGTCCGCGCAGGATTATGGCCGAAATGGACCATCGCAGAGCTTCGGTGGTGGTGTCGGTGACCCATTCGCCATTGGCATTCATTTACCGGCTGTGCGTCCCGACTGTCACGATCAATGGAAAGAAAGAACGCCGGCCATGGGGTGTGCACTCTTTCGAATTACCGCCGGGAGATTGCGAAATTTCGGTTTCATATCCCTGGCTCTTTTCTCCGGAGTGCGGGAAGAACACGGTTCACTTCACTTTGCGAGCGGGGGAATCGAGGAGAATTCTTTACCGCGCGGGCCTGATACGGTATCTGCCCGGCAAGATGACCGTGTATTGACTGCCAACGCGTGCCGGCGACACCGTCAGATGTGGGAGGCGAGGAGCAGCCGGATCTTCCGGGCGAGACTCTCCGGCGCCGCAGGATCGGGATGCGAGCGGTACAGGGCGGCCGCGCGCCGGGTCCGTGTGAGGCGCCGGATCTCGGCGAGCACGGGAGCGAAGCGCCGCGCCCTGTCGGCGTTGGACACGAAGCGGAGATTCCGGGGGTCGACACGTCCCAGCTCGATGGCGCGACGCACCCGGAGCCGGCACCGGCAGGAGCGATCTGGACTGACGAGACCGCACCTCGCGTTCATGAACGCGACGATGTCCTGTCTGGCGCGTGACAGGCGCTTGCGGTACGTGGGCGGGTCGATCTCGAGGATCCGCGCCGCATCGGGGCCGTCCAGCTCCAGGATCTCTCCCACGATGTATGCCAGACGATGTGGCCGGTCGAGGCACGAGAGCATACCCAGCGTGCAGCCGACTTTCACCTCTTCGAGCAGGAGGGCCTCCTCGACCGGCGTCTCGATGGTGGATGGCCCTTCCGAGAGCCCTGCGTCGAGATCGCGCGCGAACATCTCGAAGGTCATCTGTTGCTCCTCGAGACGGCTCCGCCGGGCTGTAAGGAGGTAGTTCGCAGCCACACGATAGACCCAGGTCAGGAAGGAGCTCTCGCCTCGGAAGCCGGCCAGTCCCGTGATGACGCGCATCAGGATCTCCTGCGTGGCGTCGCGGGCGTCTTCCGGGTGCCAGAGCATCCTCAGCGAAAGGCCGTAGATCTTGTCCTGGATCCGGGAAACGATCGCTTCGAGGCTCGTCCGGTCTCCGGTGCGGGCGGAAGCAACGAGATCCTCGAGCGGAGCCTCTTCCTGCTGTGTCGACAGGGTCACCTCCGCGCCTCTCCGGCGGAGGATCCTCGGCCGAGAAGCATCCGCAATCGTTCCAGCTCGGCGCGCAAGGTCCTCGACTGCTGATCGAGCGCTCCTTCGAGGAGCTCGAGCGGAACCGGTGGAGATGTCAGGACAAAGCAGTAGAGGGAGCGGTCCGGCTGCAACTCGATCACCCGCGAGTACGCCTTCGCGACGCTTCCATCGGGAAAAGTCATGACCCAGTCCACGGTGCCCTGGGCGCGGGACGCCCGCACCTCGAGACCGACATCGAACGAGCCGCCGGGCGTCATGAGCGTAGCACGCCCGCCCGAGACTGTCTTGAATGCGCTCGTCCACCGCGGCAGCGTCGCCGCATCGGCCAAGTACGCAAACACGTCTTCCGCTCCGCGCTCGATTCCCACGCTCTGAACATCAAAGGTTCGCATCACATCCTCCTGACGGGGATGACCTCCCCTCGGGCCTTTGGACTGGGTTGGGTGGGGTGGTGTGACCGCTTTCCAGCCCGGAGCAGGGCATCGGATCCTATTTTCTGGACGCGGCTGGCGCATCGGGCGAGCGCTGTCTCGACGTTCGGTTGGGCCGGATGCACCAGGGGACGTACAATATCAGCCTCATCGTGGTTGGCCGCGGGCGATCGGACCTGACCGAGTAGCAGGACAACTCGCATGAACATTCTTCTCCTGTCCATGCCAGACTCCTTCGAGCACATGCCACCGGTCGGGATTCGGATGCCGAACGGCGCGCTGACCTCCCTGGCAGGGAACGTCGATCCGCACCACAGGGTCTCGGTCGCGGATCTCATCCTGGTACAGGACCGAGTCCGCCGGACAATTTGCCAGCTCATCGGCGACCTGAATCCGGACATCGTGGGCCTCTCGATCATGACCTTTCAGCGCAGGACCGCGAAGAAGATCATGGAGCTCGTCCGGTCGCTGCGGCCCCAGGCCCGCATCGTGGTCGGAGGCTACGATCCGAGCCTGGCGCCGGAGGCCTATGCGGTTACGTCGGCGGGCGGCGCCGACTTCATCGTGCGCGGTGAAGGGGAGATCACCTTTCGGGATCTGGTGCGGGCGATCGAGACGGGAGACGGACGGGAGAGCATCGCGGGCCTAACCTACCGCAGCGGGGACGGCTTCCGCCGCAATCCCGACCGGCCCGTGAACCGCCTGCGCACCGGCGAGCTGCGCCCTCCGAAGCGGGGCGCACGCGTGCTGCGGGGTTACACGCTGCTCGGGTGGCCGGTCGACGTGATCGAGACCTCGCGCGGGTGCACGTTCGACTGCAGTTTCTGCTCGATCATCGCGATGCGAGGCCGGAACTTCCACACCTTCGAATTCGGACGCGTGCTCGATGACATCCACGACGCCCGCGCACACGGGGCACGAGCCGTCTTCATCGTCGATGACAATATCACCCTGGATGTCCGGCGCTTCGAGGCCTTCTGCCGCGCCATCATCGAGGCGAAGCTGAACTCGATCCGCTACATCGTCCAGGCGATGACCTCGTCCATCGCGAACCATGGCGAGACGCTGGCGCCGCTGATGCGCCAGGCGGGCTTCCGCTACGTGTTTCTCGGCATCGAGAATATCCTGGAGGACGACCTCGAGTTCCTGCGCGCCTCGTCCAAGAACCGGGAGCGGAAGAATGGGCACGTCGTGGGCAACGCCACCCTCACCGCCATCGATCACCTGCACCGCAACAAGATGTACGTCGTCGGCGGCCTGATCGTCGGGAACCCCGGGGACACCCGTGAATCGATCGAGGCGAACCTGGAGTTCGCGCGTCGCCATGTCGACTGGCCCTACATCCAGCACCCGACACCGTACCCCGGCACCCCCATGACGGCGGACTTCCGCGACCGCGGACTGATCATCAGCGAGCGGCTCGAGGAGTACGACGGGACGACGGCGGTCGTGCGCAGCGAGCACCTGGCGGCCGAGGAGATCGAGTTCCAGCGCTGGAGCGCCGAGCGCTGGATGAAGGTCCACCACCTGCCCGCCGTGTTGCGGCAAAGCCCGCTCTTCGTCCTGCGCCACGGGCACAGGATGATGAGCCACACGTTCCGGGGCAGCACGCTCAAGACGATTCTGGGCGTCGAAGACGAACGGGTGGCATTCGAGCGCTACAGGGCGATCCGGCGAGCCGAGCGCGACTACCTCGATGATGGGGACCCCGGGGAAGCCCCTCCCAGATCCCTCCCCGCCAGAGATCTCCTCAACTGATCATCCCGTGCAAGCGCTCCCGGCTGCAGTCCTGACTGTGACGATGGCGATCGGCGGGGTGACGCCGGGACGCACAGAGGAGAAGCCGCAGCTCGACGCCGCCTTCCGCAGGATGTACGAGCTTCGGTTCGACGAGGCTCGCAGAGACATCCTGGCTTATCGGCACGCGCATCCAGACGATCCTCTCGGCGCGGCCGCCGAAGCGGCCAGCTATCTGTTCGAGGAGTTCGACCGCGAGGGCGTCCTGACGTCCGAGTTCTTCCTCGACGACGAGAGATTGCTCGGCGGTGCCCGGGGGCAACCCGACCCGCGGCGACGCGCGGCGTTTCTCGGCGCCAACGAGATCGCCCGGAACATGGCGCGCGCGCGCGTCGACGCCAATCCCAACGACCCGGACGGTCTCTTTGTCCTCACTCTCACCGACGGGATGGAGGGAGACTTCGAGGCCGTGATCGAGAAGCGCCAACTCTCGAGCCTCTCCCTGATCCGCCGGGCCGAGAGAGAAGCCACGCGGCTGCTGGCCGTGCGGGCCGACGCCCTGGACGCCTACGTCGCGCTCGGCGCCGCGAACTACATCATCGGCTGCCTGCCGGCCTACAAGCGAGTCCTGCTGTGGTTCGGGGGAGTGCACGGAGACCGCCAGCGTGGCATGGAGCAGCTGGAAGTGGCCGCGGAACGAGGCCACTACCTGCGACCACTGGCGAAGGCGCTGCTGGCCCTGGCCGCCGAGCGCGAGGATCAGCCCGACCGCGCCCGCACGCTCTTCGAAGAACTCGCTCGCGAGTTTCCCGCGAATCCGATCTTCGCCCGCGAGCTGGCGCTGGCGCAGAAAGGCGGCGCATCCGTGAGGCCGCCCCGTGGCCCGTAGGCCGATCACTTCGCGGACCGAAGATCCGCGACAACCACAATAGGGATGCGCCTAGTGCGAGCGGGCCGAGAGGGAGATCTTCCGCAACACCGCGTTCACGACGCGGTCACAGCGTGCCAGATGGAATTGGAACGCGGCAGGGCTCGCCGAACCCGTGCGGTGGTATAGCTCGTCACGCAGGAGGGAACGCGCCCGGTGCAGCCGCGTCTTGACCACGTCCTCGGAGACCCC
>DASYUH010000002.1 GCA_036001465.1 Candidatus Polarisedimenticolia bacterium | reverse complement strand
GCCGGGTGACGCCTGCGACGACGGCGATGCCTGCACCACGGAGGACACCTGCAACGCCGACGGCAAGTGCGCCGGCAAGCCGGTGACCTGTGACGACGACAACGCCTGCACCCGGGACGCCTGCGTCGACGGTCAGTGCGTGTACACGCCGACGCCGAACGCCACCTGCGACGACGGCAACGCCTGCACCACCGAGGACACCTGCAACACCGACGGCAGGTGCATCGGCACGGCGATCTCGTGCGACGACGGAAACGGCTGTACAGATGACTCGTGTGATCCCGGGAAGGGGTGCGTCAACAACCCCAATACCACGCCGTGCAACGACGGCAACGCTTGCACGACCGGTGATGCCTGTAGTCACGGCCAGTGCGCAGGCGGCCCGCCCCTCAGCTGCGACGACGGCGACAGCTGCACCGCCGACTCCTGCGACCCGGCGTCGGGTTGCGTTCATGTTCCCCGCGGCACCTTCCAGCCGGTGTGCAGCATCAGTCCAACCACGCTGAACGTCAACGCGCAGGGGAACTCGTTCTCGATGGATCTCTCGCTGATCAACACGTGCAACCCGGCGGCTCCGGCTCCAATCCCGCCGAGCTCGATCGGGATCACGCACGTGTCCCGGGCGGGGAACACGGTCTTCCCCGATCCGGCTTCTCTGTCGTGCCCGGATTCTGGTGGCGGCACGCAGTTCGAGACGGGACTCTTCGAAGACCTGGCGGCGCGCAATGTGTCCGGAGGCGCCGTCAATCTGAAGTTCGACAGGCCCAGCGACGGGAACTGCCAGAGCCTGGACGGGAACCGGCAGGACCTGCTCGCGGCGTTGTCGGACATTTCCAACGGCGCCAGCGCGGATATCTGCATCTCCGGAATGGTGGGGGGGCAGGTGTTCCAGTGCTGCACGAGCGCCAGGATTCTGAACAGGGGCAACCGGTAGGGTAGCCTCGAGAATCCATCAGGCCCCGCGACCAGCGGGGACATGTGATCGAGCGGCGCCCGCAAGCGCGGGCGCCGCTTCATGTCTGACTCGGCACGTCGCATCCGATCGGAATCCTAATGATGAGTCAGTCCCGACCGTCGTCGAAGCTCATCCCACGGCTCGCGATGGTCGGACTGGCGGCCGGCGCGGCGATCCTCCCCCTTCGAGCCGACCTCAGGCAGGAAGTCGAGCCGAACGACGCCCCGGCCTCGGCGCAGCCCCTCGCCCCTCCGGTCAGCGTCGGCGGTATCGTGCAGGCGCCGGGTGACGTCGAGGTCTTCGCGGTGGCTCTCCTGGCGGGACAGACGATCAAGGCCGACATCCTGGCACGCGGATTCCGCGCCGGCAGCCAGCCCGGCTCGAGCCTGAGCGCCATCCTCGCGATTCTCGATCGGGATGGCAGCACGGTCCTCGCCCAGGATCAGTCCATCGGGGAGTTCGACGACCCGACGGCCGTCGCGCAGGTCACGGAACCCGGCAAGTATTTCATCTCACTGCGCGACGCAGCGGGAGCCGGAGGTCCCGGGTTTCTTTACGTCCTGTCGATCGAAATCGACTCCAACAACGAGTTCGGGACGGCGAGCCCGGTCCGGCCGCCGGTCCTGACCGCGATCGATGCGCTCATTTATCCGGCGGGTGACGTGGACTTCTACCGATTCGATGCGGCCGCCGGACAGGTGGTCACGGTCGGCATCGACTCCGCGGTGTTCAATCCCGACCAGCCCGCCGCGAACATCGTCGCCACGCTGTACGACCCGGCGCGGAACGTCCTGGTCGAGGACGCCTACACCGCCGCCGATCCGACGGATCCATTCCTCCAGGCAATCCTTCCGGTGAGCGGCACGTATTTCCTGCGCATCCGGGAGCTTCGCGTCTTCGTCGGCACGACGAACACCTTCTACCAGTTGACGCTGGGACTTGGACCGGCCGCGGACGACGGCGGCTTCGCAACCGGCCAGCCCGTGACCGTGCCGCGCGCCATCAGCGGCATCGTCAGCCCCGCGGCGGACGTCGATCACTACCGTTTCCAGCTGCCTTCGACGGCCCAGGTGCACGCGGACGTCGACGCGCGTACCGGACTGGCCTCGCTGCTGCAGGGAACGCTGGCCTTGCAGAATTCCGTGACCGTCCTGGCGCAGGACGCGTCGACGCCCGACCCCTCCCTCGTCAGCGCCCAGGGGGCCGGCGACTACTCGATTTCTGTGCGGGGCCCCTGCACGGGCTCGGGCTGCCTGTCTCAGGATTCCTACTACGTCCTCTTTCTCGATCCCGATCCCGACGCGGACGGACTGGTGATGCCGCACGACAATTGTCCCGGCGCCGCGAACCCGAACCAGGCCGACTCGGATCGAGATGGCGCGGGGGATCTCTGCGACAACTGCCCTTCGGCATTCAATCCCGACCAGGCCGATTCGGACGGAGACGGGCGGGGCGACGCCTGCGCGACCTGCGCCCCGCCGGAGGTCGCCACCGGGCTTCAGTTCACCGATTCGCAGACGCTGTCGTGGTCCGCGGATTTGTTCTCCGTCACCTACGCCCTCTACCGCGGCTCGATCGACGGCAGCCCATGGGCATACGATCATGCCTGCCTGTCCCCCGCCCTTCCGGGCCCGGGCGCGACCGACGCGAGCAGCCCGCCGCGCGGCAGCTCGTTCTACTACCTCGTCAGCGGCAGGAACGGCTGCGGAGAGGGACCGCTGGGAGCCTCCTCGAACGGCCAGCCGTTGCCCAATCCGTTTCCGTGTCCCTGATGATCCCCGCCGTGGTGATACCCGGTCGCTGATCGCCGGGGATCGGTCCAAATTCGGCTAGAATCGGCCGCTCATGGAGCGATCCGGTCCCATGATTGATCTCACCCGCCGATCGTTCGTGAAGTCCGCGGCGCTCGCGGGCGCCGCCGCGGCCCTGCATGGATGCGGCTTCCCGATCCGGCGCGCCCACGACGTCGTCGTGATCGGCGCCGGCATCTCCGGGGTCGCCGCGGCGCGGGACATGGCGCGGGCCGGCATGGACGTCCTCGTTCTGGAGGCGCGCGATCGCGTCGGCGGTCGAATCCACACGCTTCACGAGCCGGCGCCGCACGGCCTGGAGGTGGGGGCCCAGATGATCCACGGGTCGAGGGCGGCGACCTGGGAGCTCATTCGCGAGTTCGGGGTCCAGACGCGCCCCTTTACCGAGTGGGACACCTGGCCCTGGTCCACGGCTGCCGGCTTCCACCCTCCCGATGCCGGGCTCCGCGAAGGGGCCGAGGCGCGCCTGAAGGCTGCCTATCGCGAGTATCACGGGGACGATGAATCGTTCCAGGAGTTCCTCGTGGCGAAGCACTTCACAACCGCCGATCGGGAGGCGGTCCTGGAGCACGCGCTGTCGTGGTCGGCCGAGCCCGACGAAGTCAGCCTGCGCGCCGCCATGGAGGACGAGGCGGCCTGGGAGAGTTACTTCGACAGGAACTACCAGGTCGTCGGCGGCTACGACACCCTGCCCCTCAAGATGGCCGAGGGGCTTGGCGATCGGGTGCGGCTGTCCTCCGTCGTGCAGCAGATCGAATGGGGTCGCTATGGCGTCCTGGTCTCGTACCATCGCGACGGCAGGCTCGAGGAGGCCCGTGCGGCGCGGGCAGCCATCACGCTGCCCATCGGTATACTGCAAGCCGGCAGCCCCGAATTCAAGCCCCACCTGCCCCCCTGGAAGGAGCGAGCCGTCCAGGCGCTTCACATGGGGCGAGTCGTGGTCGTCCACTTCCTGTTCGACACCTGGTTCTGGCGTGAGACCGTTCCGGGGCTGCCGGGCTGGGACACGCGCGGCGGCCGTGTCTCCTTCTGGGATCCGCATCCGCCGGGAGCCGGCGAGCCGGTGCTCCTGGGCTGGATCACCGGGACGGCGGCCCAGGAGCTCAGCGATCTGGGAGAGGCGGCCGGCCGCGAGCGGGCCCTGGCCTGGGTGGAGGAGGCTTTCCCTTTGGCCGGCGTGAAACGGCGCCTGCGCTTCTCATCCCTGCGAGACTGGATTGCCGACCCGTATTCGCGCGGCTCGTACTCGTTCACGCGACCCGGGGGCACGACCCAGCGCGCGGTGCTGGCGACCCCCGTGGGCGACCTGCTGCATTTCGCCGGCGAAGCGACCGCCGCCGCACCGCACTACCAGACGGTCCATGGCGCCTACGCCAGCGGACGGCGGGTCGCCCGTGAGATTCTTTCGGCGATGGGCCGTGACGACACCATCGCGGCTCTTCGGCCTCCCAGTGCACCCGCTGCATCGCGGTCCGCGCTTTTCTTTTCCGGACGCGCCCTGTATCCTCCCGCCCATACGATGTGAGGGAAGACCCATGCCGTTGTACGAGTATGCCTGCCTCGAATGCTTGAAGCGGTTCGAGGCCCTGGTCCTCGGATCGGCCCGGCCGGCCTGTCCCAAGTGCGGAGGGCACAACCTGGAGAAACTCGTATCCACCTTCGCTGTCGGGGCCGGAGGCGGACGGACGACGCGCGCGTCCGGCCCCCCGAGCGAGGCCGAGGGACCGTGCGGAAGCTGCGGCGACCCTCGAGGTCCCGGCTCCTGCGCGACCGGCTGAGTCATGGTCCCACACGTCCCCGGGCCGGCCCCCCCGTTTCCCAAGCGCATGCAAATACGGCGAGGCGCGGCGCCACGATTTCGCATTGCGGAACAGGAATTCCTCCGCCGAGGCCATCAGAAGCGCCTTTTCCAGGAAATCGACCGGTGGTCAGCGGGGCAGGACAGGGAGGACGATCAGACCCTGGTCATCATCCGGACCCTGCAGGTCCCCGGGCAGGTCCACTCATTATCGGTCTGACATATTGTTTGGTTGACAGACGTCAAGCTTGGCGTACATTTCGGCCACATTCGCCGTTCAGGAGAGTGTCTTCTCCTGAACTGCTTACCGAGGAGGCTCGATACATATGTGTCCCAGACGAATCGCAAAGCCGTTGACTGCTCTTTTGATGGTGTGTTCCTTCCTGCTGCTGGCACCGGCTGCGCATGCCCAGCAGTGCGGGGGCAGCGTGCCGGTTGGACATTTTCTGGACACCGTCTGGACAGGGCTTCCCGAGAGTGAACTCGCCGGGCGCATCTTCGTGAGGGGCACCTCGATCGACAACGGCACGGCGGACTGGATCTGTCGATCATCCAGCCAGTCGACCGCCGGCCGGCCATGCCAGTCCAGTGCCGGCACCGGATCGGACGGCATCGTCACGGTCCTGGGAGACTGGGCGGACGAAGGAGCGGGCGGCTGCCCGACCGTGAGCGTGGACGGCGACTCGCCGAACGTCGCATTCCTGACTTCGATTCAGAATGAGGGGAGCTCCTCCTACAGCGGCGTGTATCTTCTCTCCTCGGTGGGATTCAGTTTCGGCTTCCAGGGCTTCATTTTGGACTTCGCCAACCCTCTCGACTCGAGCGGGGAAAAACTTGTCAGCATTGGCTCCTCGCGCGTGCCGACGCCGCGGGCCACCTTGCTCACGCCGATCGCGGGCGGTCAGGCCACGGTGTCCCTGGCCTGGGACGCGGCCGTCACGCATGACGATTGCGCCCTGAACCTGGCCGGGACGTGCACCGACTTCCCCGGCGCCAGCCGGCCGGTCGTGGACGGCTATGCCATTTACGCCAGGACGGGCCCATGCGCCGCGCCGCCGACCAGCGGCCGTCTCGCAAACTGGACCGCCCCGCTGGCATCGCCCGGACTTCTGACAACCACGTCGACGCCCGGAACGTCGGCCCCGCTCACGGTCCCGTTCGACCAGTCGGGCGTGAACTGCACGTACGTGACCGTGGGACTCATCGTGGGCGGGCGGCAGGGGGCGGCGGTCTCCAACCCCCTGGTCCTGACCAACGCGGATTGCGACCTGGACGGCCGCCCGGATCCGACCGACAACTGCCGGTGCATCGCGAATCCCAACCAGCAGGACACCGACGGCGATGGCGTGGGCGACGCCTGCGACAATTGCGTCTTCACTCCGAACCGCGATCAGAGCGACGTCGACTCGGACGGGCGCGGAGACGTCTGCGACAACTGCCCTGCGACCGCCAATCCCACCCAGGCCGACGCGGACGCGGACGGAGATGGCGATGTCTGCGACAACTGCCGCACGGTCGCCAATCCGAACCAGGCGGACGGCGACGTGGACGGCGTGGGTGACGCCTGCGACAACTGCCCGACCGCTGCCAATACAAACCAGGCCAACGCGGATGGGGATGCGAAAGGAGATGCTTGCGACAACTGCCCGAGCGTCGCAAACTCCGGCCAGGCGGACGCCGACGGGGACGGAGATGGCGATGTCTGCGACAACTGCCCGCAGGACTCGAATCCCAATCAGGCCGATTTCGACCGGGACGGCTCCGGGGATGCGTGCGATCCCTGCCCGCTGTTCCCCTTCGTCCTCGACTGCACCGAGAAGGTCAAGACCGTGTGCATCTCCTTCACGAGCCCGGATGGCAAGGGTTCGGGCACGGTCTTCTGGAGGACGGAATTCGAGACGAACGTCGCCGGCTTCAATGTCGTGAAGATCGACGCGAAGGGCCGCGTGCAGCAGAACCCGGCCCTCATCCCCTGCACGCAGTGCATCACAGGCGGTGGCGATCTGTACGAGTTCATCATTCCGAAGCACAAGAGCGGGCACGACATCTTCGTCGAGATGCTGCGCCTGGACGGGACCGTGCAGGTCTACGGCCCGGCCATCAGGGACTGCACGCCCTGAGGCACGAATCGCGCTCTAGAGCGGCGCGATGACGGGAAGGTTCTAGGGATGGCCGGCGCGGCGGCGCCTGAAGGGTCGCCGCGCCGGTTTTTTTTCAGGATTCGTCGTACGCGAAGAGGACCGACGTGATCTTCCACCCGTCCGGGGTTTCGACGAGGTGCAGGCCGAGCTTGCCGCGGCTTTCCTGGCCCTCGTCCACGAAGACGAAATCGGCGCTCACCCGGGCGATTCTCCGGCCCGCGTCGATCCGGACGTTCTCCAGCCTCTCCCCGATCGCGCGCCCCGTCTCGAAGTAGTCCTTCTGCGCCTTGAAGAACTCGTCGAGACCGCGGGCCTTGACCGTTCCATTCTCTCCCGGGTAGGCCACCACAAGAGACGGGTGGAACAGGACCTTCCAGCGATCGAGAGTCGTCCGGGTGTAGAGCCCCACATAGTCGGCGACGGCCTTGTCGAGCGCGGCGCGTGATTCCCGGGCAGGCCGGGCTGCCGGAGCGGCCGGGGTGGTCGCCGGGCCGCTCCCCAAAACCGCGTCGGGGGCGAAACAGGTCGCGAGCGCCGCCAGGGCGGCCATTGCGACCCGGATCGAAGCGCTGGTCGAGCTCGCGCGGGAACTGTTCATCTTGTCCCTCCTCGTCCGTGTGGCGGCTATTCTACACAGGCGACTGCGCGCGGCCCGGCCCCATGCTCGGACAGGGTCCTAGCCCGCGGCCCGCGGGGGGGATTCCAGGACGGAGGGGACCGGCCGTCCCGTCTCCGGCTCGACCGCCGCGGAGCCTTCGATGATCCCACTCGTCGGCCGGCCGCGCCGCGCGGCGCCGGGCACGGCACGCCCGGGCCAACTACGCGCCGGGCGGAAGCCGGTCAGCCGAAATCCCTCCCACACGCGCAGTGTCAGGCCGCGCGTGGGCCTGACTGTCCATACGCGCAGGGGCATCATGAGATGCGACCAGGCGGGCCTCCCGATGCCGCGCAGGCGCCACAGGATTCCGACGGCGGGAAGCAGCCTCAGGAGGGTCGACAGGCCC
Source organism: Candidatus Polarisedimenticolia bacterium (assembly GCA_036001465.1). Lineage (NCBI taxonomy): Bacteria > Pseudomonadati > Acidobacteriota > Candidatus Polarisedimenticolia > Candidatus Polarisedimenticolia bacterium. The sequence continues at coordinate 33,465 of DASYUH010000002.1, read as the reverse complement.
ATTGCCGTCAGGTACCCCTGTCCTCCCCGTCCGCTCACCAGGTTCACGACCGTGCCGCCGATGAGGGAACCGGCGATGAGCACCCCTCCGTCCACGGCGTTGAACCAGGCAACCTGCCGCTCCCTGGCGCGTGTCGTCTGCAGGATCGACGAGGCCTGGGCGAGCTCGAAGGCACCCCAGACCAGGCCGGAATAGACCTGCGCCGCGAGAATCCACCAGGGGCTCCTCGACACCAGCCACAGCGCCGGAACAGGTGCGACCAGCCAACCGGTCGTCCTCAGGACGGGACCCGGGCCCAGGCGGTCGGCCAGCCTTCCCCAGATCCCGAGCGTGGCGACCTTGACGATCGCGGGTGTGGCGATCAGCGCCCCCACCAGCAGGTAGCTGAATCGGAGCTCCCGCAGCATGTAGGGCACGAAGAACGGGCTGGACACGTGGGTCGCGAGGTGCAGGCTCCAGAGGTAGATCGACAGGCGGCGGAACTTGCGTGAGGAGCGGATCGGTTTGAGCTCGACCGGACGCGGACGTCCCGGCTCCGCCCGCGCCGGTTCGGGCAGGCGCGCCAGCAGAGCCGAGCCGAAGACGCGTCCCAGCGCGGCGTACGCGAATATCAGGACGAATCCGAGCGCCTCGTGTCCCCGGGCGGTCAGAATCGACAGGAGCGCCCCGCCGCTGAGAATGGCCGTGAGCACGCCGCACGCCTGCGCCGCGCCCCTCAGCCCGAAGAACCATCCGTGTCGGGAGGGCGGCACCAGGTTTGAGACGAGGGACGTCCAGGCCGGCACGGCAATCCCCCCACAGCCCCAGGCGAACAGGGCCACCGTGACGAGCGCCACGACCGACCAGGGGTAGGAGGCCAGCAGGCAGAGGCCGAGGGCCAGGTAGCCGATCGCCTGTGCCGACCAGGAACGCGCCAGGAGACGCCGGGCCCCACCCGCCCGGGTCAGGGCCCTCCGCGCCAGGACCTGCGCCGCCGCCGTGGCGGCGGTGGGCAGCGTCGCTACGAGACCGAGTGCCAGTCCGCCCGCCCCGAGGAGGAGGGCGTAGGCCCCCAGGTAGGCTTCGCCAAGCCCCTGGGCCAGCGACTGGAAAGCCCCCTCCAGGGCGAGCCGGCGGGCTCCGGGGGGCCCACCAAAGGACGTCGTCGCTGCCAAGCTCACCTCGATGCAAGGGCTCCCAGGCAATTTAGGGCGCGGGGCCAGATCGGGCAACCTGGCGCTGGACCGAGTCGTGGGACGGCTCCCACGGGCCGGACCGAGGATTGGACGAACCTGTGGTAGGGTTTCCGGCCATGAGAATCCTGGTCAGCGGCTCGTCCGGGCTGGTCGGGTCGGCGCTCGTCCCTTCCCTCGGCACGGGGGGGCACCAGGTCGTCCGTCTGGTCCGCACGCGACCCGCGGCAGGGGCGGCAGCCATCCTGTGGGACCCCGCGCGCGGGGCGCTCGACGCGGCTGACCTGGAAGGCATGGACGCGGTCGTTCATCTGGCGGGGGAAGGCCTCGTACCGGGACGCTGGAACGCAGCCAGGAAGGCGCGCATCCGCGACAGCCGCGTCGGCGGCACGCGGCTCCTGGCGGATACCATCGCCCGCCTGTCGAACCCGCCGCGGGTCTTCATCTGTGCCTCGGCGGTCGGCTACTACGGCGATCGGGGGGACGAGGTCCTGCGTGAAGACTCCCCTCCCGGTCGGGACTTTCTGGCCGAGGTCTGTCGTGCCTGGGAGGAGGCCACCGAGCCGGCCGCACGCAAGGGAGTCCGCGTCGTGCAGCACCGCTTCGGAGTCATCCTGAGCCCCAGGGGAGGGGCGCTCCGAACCATGCTTCCCCCCTTCAGGCTGGGGGTGGGCGGCCGACTCGGGGATGGACGCCAGTACATGAGCTGGATCACCCTGGACGACGTCCTGGGGGCGATCGAGCATGCCCTCCTGACCGTCACGCTGAAGGGCCCGGTGAATACGGTGGCGCCGCACCCCAGCACCAACGCCGAGTTCACGGGGACCCTCGGGCGGGTCCTCGGACGGCCGACCCTCCTCCCGATGCCCGCCTTCGCCGCCCGGCTTGCCTTCGGCGAGGTGGCCGACGCCCTCCTCCTTGCGAGCCAGAGGGTCGAGCCGGCCCGCCTTCTTGCCTCCGGGTACCGCTTCCGGCATCCGGACCTTGAACCGGCGCTGCGATTCCTTCTCGGTCGACCGGCGTAAGCACCGCGCATGAACCCGTGGCGGGGTCTCCGCGGCCTGCCGCGGACGGTCTGGATCCTCTCGGCGACGACGCTGGTCAACCGGCTGGGGACGATGGCGCTCCCGTTCATGGCGCTCTATCTGACACGCAGCCGGGGGTTCTCGGGCGCCGAGGCCGGCCTCGTGCTCACGGTCTACGGCCTCGCGGCGCTTCTGGCGGGCCCCCTGTCCGGCCGTCTCTGCGACCGCGTGGGAGCCGTGCGCGTGGCGCAGGCTGCCCTCCTCCTGTCGGGCGCGACGGTCATGGCACTCCCCTTCGCGCGCACTCTCGGGGCGATTCTCGCCATCACCGTCCTCTGGGCGTTGACCAATGAGTCGTTCCGGCCCGCCAATCTCACGCTGTTCTCGTCGTTCGTCGAACCGGAGCGGCGCAAGGCGGCCTTCGCCCTGGCCCGTCTGGCCGTCAATCTGGGGATGAGCGTCGGCCCCGCCGCCGGCGGTTTCCTGGCCTCCGTGTCTTTCCCGGTCCTGTTCTACGTGGACGGGGCGTCGTCTCTCGCGGCGGGAGTCGTGCTGGTCCTGTCCGCACGCTACCTCGCTGCCGGGAACCCGGCTCCGGCCGGGTCGGGAGGGGGCCGCGACCGTTCGCGCGGACCGTCCTCAGGGTCCGACCTCGGCGGTCCGAGAGCCTGGACGGACCGGCACCTGCTCTACTTCCTGGTCGCGCTTCTGCCGATCCTGGTCGTCTTCTTCCAGCACGAGGCCTCGATGCCGCTCTTTCTCGTCGGCCACCTGTCCATGAAGGAGTCGTCCTACGGCCTGCTGTTCACGCTCAACACGGCCCTGATCATCCTGCTCGAGGTCCCGCTCAATCTCCGGACGGCGCACTGGACCCACCGTCGGACCCTGGCCCTCGGGGCCTTCCTGGTCGGCGCCGGCTTCGGCGCCATGGCGTTGTGCTCGGGCCCGCTGGGGGTCGCTCTCACGGTCGTGATCTGGACGTTTGGAGAGATGATGCTGCTTCCGGGAAGCAGCGCCTACGTGGCCGACATCGCCCCGCCGGAACGGCGCGGCTCCTACATGGGCCTGTACACCATGTCGTTCAGCGCGGCCTTCACCATCGGTCCGGGGCTCGGAGTGGCGATCCTCGAGCGCTTCGGGGCGCGCGTTCTCTGGGGCGCCGCGTTCGCGTTCGGCTGCGTATCCATGGCCATGCTCGGCCGGGTCGGGTCCCGGGTCGGGACCGCACCCGTCGAGGCGGCGCCGCTCGTCCTCCCGCCGACGGGGGAGGCGTTGTAGGAGCCTGACGTTCATGGAACCTGGTGCACGGGTATTGCGTTGGATGCAACGAAGGAGGTCACGATGAGACTGTCTTCCGCACTGCTGGCCCTGTCCGTCCTTGCTCTGGCCCTCCCGACGCCGCAGGTTTCGGCCGAGACCACGAGGACCATCCGCCTCGAGCTGCCGGCCGGCGACGCCAATCTGTTCGCCGTGGAGAACCTCGCCGGCACCATGCGCGTCGCGCCCGGAACCGGCCCGGTCCTCGTCGCGATCGCGACCATCCATGCCGAGAACGACAACCTCGCGACCGCCATGAAGTTCGAGCGGGTGATCAGCGAGAAGGGAGTGCCGACCCTGCGCGTCCGCTATCCGCTCGACCGCGAGAGCACCATTCGATACCCCGGCCGCGGGACCGGCGGCAGGGGAATCCTGGAAGGCTTCTTCGGAGGATCCAGCACGAGGACCGAGTACGACGGCCACCGGGTGAAGATCAGCGACAGCCAGGGCGTGCTGCTCTATGCCGACGTCGAGGTGCAGGTGCCCCGCCATCGTCTTGCCGACGCGACGTTTCGCAATCACGTCGGCCCTCTCGAAGGCCACGACGTCGAGGGGAGGATCGTGTTCGACACCGCGAGCGGCGACGTGTCCCTGGCCAGGGTGAGAGGGGAGATCAAGGCGGACACCGGGTCGGGTGACGTGAAGGCGAGCGACCTGGAGGGTGCGTTCGTCTGCGACACCGGCAGCGGCAATTGCGACGTGACCGGCTTCAAGGGCGAGAAGGTCGGCTGCGACGTCGGCTCCGGCGACGTCACCATCCGATCGGTGGACGCGAGGCTCGTCGACGTCGACACCGGCTCGGGGGACGTGCACGTCCTCGACGGCGACATCGAGGCGTTCGAGGCCGACACGGGATCGGGGGACGTCCGCCTGGAGAGCCGGGGCGCACGGCTCACTCGCGTCAAGGCCGACACCGGATCGGGCGACGTCACGCTGCGACTCGCCGCGGGTGCCTCGTTCGAGGCGCTGGCCGACCAGGGCAGCGGCGACATCAACATGGGCTTCAAGGACGCCCAGGCGATCGTGCGGCACAAGGAAGTGATCGGCTATCGTCGAGGCGACGCCCGCATCAAGATCGAAGTCGACACCGGCAGCGGCGACCTGACCATCGAGCCGGGCGCCTAGAATTCCAGGGCAGGCTCCGGATCACGGGGGCTCAGTTCCGGGGTGACCGTCGCAGGCACAGCTTGCACGGTTCATACCCGGCTGCGCTCGCTTCCCGGGAGTCCGCAAACGCGATCCGGTTGTCGGGATCGATCCTTCCGGCCCGCACGCATCCCGGGCGGTGATAGACCCTCCCGCGCAGCGAGCCGACATAGATCTCCCTTCGCACTGAAGACGGCGGCTGCGAGACGGCGGGCCGCTCCCCCCGGGCGCCGCCTGCCCAGAGCCCCAGTCCGTTTTCCCGCGCCTGCCTCTCGTACGCCCTGAACTCCTTCATGCGGGAGAAGGGATACCGGGTGTAGGCATGCCCGTACCCCAGCCGGATGATTTCCGCATTCAGCAGCCTGCCATCGGGAAGGAACACGTATCGCAGGAGACGGTCGTACTTGTCGCGCCCGGGCGCCCCGTCCTCCGCTCGCAGGGTGACCCGGCTGCCCGACGCCAGGCGACGCGTGAACTCGGCAGCCTCCTTGCCGAAATGCTGCACCGGCCGGCGCGGATCGACGCTCTCGGGAGTGTCCACGCCGATGAGCCGGACTTTTTCCGCCTTCCCGCCGATCCTCACCTGAAGCGTGTCGCCGTCCACGACGCGCAGGACGGTTCCCACCTCGTCCCCGGCCGCGGAGAACGCCAGGGTCCCGAGGAGCAGCGGGACGACGACTGCGGCCAATGCCCGGGGGCGCATGGCATCGCCTTTCCGACGGCTGACGGACTACTTGGTGCGCGCTTCCAGCTCGATCTTCAGGCTGCCGCGCAGGGCGTTGGACACGGGGCACCGTCCCTCGGCCTCCTTCGCGACGTCCGCAAACTGCGCCGCGGTGAGGCCCTCCAGGCCCTCGGCGACCGCCTGGAGCCTCGAGGACTGGATCTTCAGCCCGCCCTCTCCGAACTCGGCCGAGATCGTGGCCGTGACGTGCAGCGTCTTGGCCCGCCCGCTCTTGCGCCCCAGCGTCCCGGACAGCGCCATGGCGTAGCAGGCGGCGTGCGCCGCGGCGATCAGCTCTTCAGGGCTCGTCTTCCCCCCCGGCGCCTCGACCCGCGCCGGAAAGGTCACCGGCAGGCTGAAGGCGCCGGTGCCGGCCTTGACCTCTCCGCGGCCTTCCTTGACCGTCCCTTCCCAGTCGACGTGCGCGCTTCTCTCGAACGTGGCCATGTGTCCTCCTGGAAGCCTGTATCATATCGTGAATCAACGAATCCCGAGAAATCACCGGGCGCACCCCGGCACCGAGGCATGATACGATTTCCGCCGACCCGAAACCCACGGACTGTCAACCATTCTGGTGGCGCGCCGCGCCCGGGAGCGGGGGTGATTTCATGATCAACCAAACCCGTTGCAGGCTTCGAGCGGTTCCAGTACTCGTCATGATCGCAGGGGTCATGTGTGAGGCCGGCGCACTGGCCGCCGATCAGCCCGTGGTGGCGCCGGCTACCCCCCTGGTCGAGCACGTGCAGGTCATCACCACCCACGCGCCGGAGCCCGTGGAGACCACGCCGGCTTCGGTCACCGTCATCACGCGCGACGAACTCCTGCGTCGCGGCGCCTTCGACCTGCGAAGCGCCCTCCTCGTCGCCGCGGGCATCGATATCGCGCCGGGCGGCGACGGGGGACCCGCCGGCTCGGTCCCGGAATTCTGGGGTCTCAGGGAATTCGATGCGTTCCTGCTGGCGGTCGACGGGGCCCCGTGGGGCGGCGCCTTCAACCCGTCCCTGGTCACGCTGGACCTCACCGACGTGGAGCGGATCGAAATCCTGCGCGGCGCCGCTCCCGTGTCCTACGGCGCGACCTCGTTCGTCGGCGTGATCAACGTCGTTCACGGCGAGCCGGGATCCGGCGGGACCATGCTGAGAACGGCGGGCGGCTCGTACGACAGCGGCTCGATCGCCTGGTCGTCTCCCCTGCCGTCCTGGGGCGATGTCAAGTCGTCCATCGCAGCGGACGCCTCGCACCAGGGATTTAGCGACGACCGGACGGACTTCGAGCGGGGCCACGTCCGCTGGCAGAACAGCCGACAGATGGAGCACGGTGTCCTGCGCTTCGGCGTCGACAGCCTGTTCCTGAGACAGGATCCGGCGAGCCCCCATCCGCGCGTCGGGACGAGCCTGACGACCCTCGTGCCGGTGGACGCGAACCACAACATGACGGGGGCGCACATCGACGAGAACCGGCACACGCTCAACGGCGGCTACGAGAGGAAGCTCGATTCCGGATCCTGGTCGAACTCCCTGACGATCAGTCGATCGCGACAGGACGTGCTGCGCGGCTTCCTGACGGACGTCAGCCTTGCGTCTCCGAACGCGCACGGCTTCCGCGAGTCGATTCCGACGCTCGACGTCTACCTCGACAGCCACCTGGCGCTCCATCCCGACCCGAAGCTCGAGGTCATCGCGGGCTTCGATCACCTGCACGGGAGCGGGCGGGCCGACGGAGGAGACTTCGACTACTTCGTCGATCTGGACGGCAACGCCCCGCCGTCGGGGAGCAGCCTGAGCAACGAGGCCGCCGTCAAGATTCGTGACCGCCGGGAGTTCTCCGGCCTGTACGGCGAGGTCGTCTGGACCCCCGCCGAGCGCTGGCGCTTCGAGGTGGGGGCCCGCCTGAACCGCACGGCCGAGTCCCGGACCACCGACAGCCTCGATCTCCTGTCGTCCACCCGCGTGAAAAGCGAGGATCGGCGGAACGTGCTGCGCGGGGGAGGGTTCGCCGGCCTGACCTGGACCGCATGGCGCAGCGGCCCGAATGCCCTTCACCTCTACACGAACTACCGCAACACCTACAAACCGGCCGTCATCGACTTCGGCCTGGACGCCGACCCGGAGATCCTGGCCCCGGAGACGGCCGTCAGCTTCGAGGGGGGGATGCGCAGCGGCCTCCTGGGCGGCCGGCTCGCGATCGAGCTGAGCGCGTTTCAGATGAACTTCGAAAACCTCGTGCTCTCCCAGGTCGTGGGCGGGGTGCCGGCGCTGGTGAACGGGGGGACGGAGCGATTCCGCGGGATCGAGCTGACGACCGTGGTGCGCCCCCATCCCGTCCTCGAATGGCGTCTCGTTTCCAGCCTGCACGACGCGCGGTTCCGCGACTTCGTCACCGAGTTCGGCGGGGTGCCGACGCAGCTCGCCGGCAAGCGGCTCGAGATGTCGGCCCGGTACATGGCCGCGACGGAATTCATTGTCGGCCGCGCGGAGGGCTGGCGCGGCAGCGTGCGCTCCAACTGGGTCGGCAGCCGCTTCCTCAACAAGCGAAACACCGCCCTCGCCCCTGACTACGTCACCTGGTCGGCCGGAATCGGTTATCTCTTCGGGAACGTCGAGCTCCGCCTCGACGGCACGAACCTCAACGATCAGAGACCGCCCGTCGCGGAGAGCGAGCTGGGTGACGCGCAGTATTACCTGATGCCCGCGCGCCGCCTGGAGGCGAGCGCGCGCTGGCTCCTCGGCGGCAATCCGCGCTAAGGCGGACCGCGGGGTCTCGCGCTCCCATTCGCCTCGCGGCCGGACCGATCAGCCCGGCGGTGGCGGCGGAATGATTCTCGGCGGAGGAACGGGGCCGGGCCGCCCGGCGGCGGACTCCGTGGTCGCGACCTCGCCAGGGCGCGACAGGACGACGAGCGACATGTCGTCGTGCGGGCGCTCGCCCGCGAGGAAGGAGTTCACCTCGTCGATGATGACACGCACGCCCCTCTCGGCGGAGTGCCCGCGCAGGCGCGGCATGAGGGCGCGCAGGCGATCGGCGCCGAATTCCTCGTCCCCGACATTCCTTGCCTCGGTCAACCCGTCGGAGTAGATGACCAGCGCGTCGCCGTCCCGGAGCATGAGCTCGCTCTCGGCGTACGCGGTCCCCTCCATCATTCCCAGCGGTATGGCCGATGCCGGAAGCGACTCGATGCCCGACGCCCGCAGGACGAACGGTGGATTGTGTCCGGCGTTGAGATAGCGCATCCGGCCGCTCGCGGGATCGATCTCGAAGTAGAACAGCGTGACGAAGCGATTGTCGATGCCGTCGCGAAAAATGATGGCGTTGAGCTGCGCGCCCAGATCGCTGAGCGAAGGACAGGTGGGGACGAGCGCCCGCAGCGTCGCCTGCAGCTTGGCCGTCAGGAGGGCGGCGCCGAGGCCCTTCCCGGCGACGTCCCCCAGGACGACCCCGAGCCGGCCACCCGGCAGATCGATGTAGTCCACCAGATCGGCGCCCACGTCATTGGCCGGACGCATGAACGACCAGAGCGACAGCCCTTCCGGCTGCGGGTGCCGTGACGGCAGGAGCGCCAGCTGGACCTGCCGCGCCACCTCGATCTCATCCTTCGCCAGGACCTTGTCCATCATCTCCAGCATGAACACCAGGAGAAGGATCAGGAAGCCCCACAGGCGGAGGTCGGTGCTGAAGATTTCGCCCCGGAGGCCGAAGCGCCACTTGCCGATGAAGCACATGACGAGGGACGCGAACAGCGCCAGCCGCCGCCCCGGGGACAGTTTCGCGAGGAGGCTCTTGAGCAGCCACGCGACGATCTTGAAGGAGCGGCGGATCCGCCCCATGGCCGCGAGCTGGGCGCGCCGCTCCTCGTCGAGATAGAAACGATAGAGCTGCTTGAGGTCCTGGCGGAAATTGCGCGGCAGATCGGCCGGGCGCAGGTCCTTGAACAACAGCTGTCTCAGGCGGGGACTCCTGGTTTCCGACCTGGACTCCCGGGGTTTCCTCTCTTTGCCCCTTTTAGCCATGTTCTCGAATCGCCGGTCAGTGGCGCGGAGTGCCGCGCGCATCCTGCTCGTTCAGCCGCCTGAGATTGTCGCGCGCCGGGTGGGACGGATCGATCGAGATGGCCCTCTCCCAGTAGCGGCGCGCCGCGGCAAAGTCGCCCTTGCGGGCGTAAATCGTCCCCGCATTGTTGCACGCGTCGGCGAAATTCGGTCGCGCTTCAAGTGCCTTCAGGTAGGCATCGAGAGCCTCGTCCGGCTGCGACATCTGTTCGTACAGTGCGCCGAGGTTGTAGAGGACGATCGGATCGCCCGGCTCGAGCGCATGCGCGGCCAGCAGCTGCTCGGCGGCCGCAGACAGATCTCCGCGTGACCGTTCCAATTCGGCCTGCTGCAGCAACTGCATGACGGCCTCCCGTGCGTCGCCGTGTGGCGGCGGGGCGGAGACGCGCTTCTCCTCCTTGGCCGCCAACAGGGCCGCCAGTTCGGCGCGCTCGGCGTCGCTGCCACCCGTTTTCCGGAGACGGGCTTCGATCTCCTCCACGCGGCGATCCCGCACGAACATGTAGAAGAAGCGCCCTTCCGTCTCGACAATCGTCGGAAGATAGTATCGTCGGAACTCCGGGAGGTTCCACAGCACGGCGTCACCGGGGAATGACGTGAAATAGCGGTCGAAGGCTGGGGCGACGATATCGAAGGTCGAGGGACCGGGCTTCCGCAGGTCCAGCCGGTCCTTCATGACCTCGAACGTCGAGGCCTGTCCCGGGATGAGGTAATCGGGGCGCCTGGACAGGACGTACTCCGGGTCGTAGCGGTTATGCGCGAACAGCATGCGATTGACGATCGATCGTCCGTTTCTTCCGATGTGGGCGTCGGTCAGTCCGAGCATATCGATCGTCCTGAGCCCCGAGAGATACGGAATCACGCCCACCGGATTGAGGGCGATGACAGAGTCAGGCGGGGCATTCCGATTCAGCCACTCGCCGATCGCGATGCGCCGCGCCTGCCCTTCGACACCTATCAGGTACTCTTCGTGGTGCTTTCCGAAAAACGAGCCGGATGCGCCCGTGAGACACAGGAGCGCCACGGCGGCGGAACTCGCAACGGTCCGGATAGGGCCGCGAAACGTCAGGAGCGCGTCGAGACGCCGGTAGCCGGCTTCCGCAGCCGGAGCGAGAAGCACAGCGACCGGCGCCAGGAAGCGGCTGTAGGGCTCCCCGTCGCCACCGACGAGGAAGACGAAACCCGTGTAGGTGGCGGCCTGCAAGGCGGCGAGCTTCACGCCGGGATGAGCGCGCCCCAGCGCAAGGAGCGCGCCGATGATGATCACCACTCCGCCCGAGGCGAAGAGGAAGTAGATCAGATAGTAGATCCCGTGCTGGAGGACGCTGGCGTCGTAGACCACCTTGGCATAGAACGTGTTTGGAAGCAGCGACCCGAAATACCAGAGGCGCCACAGGAAGTATGGACCGCCGAGCGCCAGGAATATTGCGAGCGCTTGGAGTGACCGCCGCACCCCGAGTGCCTGGGACATCGATCGGCGCAGGCCGAATAGAAGCGCGACCAGAAGGAGCAGGACGCCATCCGGCCGCGCCAGTGAGGCGAGAAAGCAGGTGGCAGGCCAGCGCCAGGGTACCGAGTCCGTCGACTCGTCGCGCAGGTAGCACCAGACCGACAGGAGCGCCAGGAAGGAGAACAACGGCGCCTCGAGGCCGCCGACCGCCCAGCGGGCCACGGCAGGATTCGCGGCGAGCAGCAGCGCCGCGATGAATCCTCCTCCGCGCGTTTGTCCGGTCACCCAGGGTGTGCTCGCGCCGGCACCAGCCGCGGCTGGGGCATTCCCCGGCTGCCATGCCGAAAACCGTCGCGCCAGCGCTGCCGCCAGGAAAAGCGAGAGGACGGTGAATCCGATCCCGAGGGCCTGGGATGCCATGGGAACGGGCGCATCTCCCAGCCTGCAGACAGCCAGGATGACGACCCAGAGAAAATCGGTGTACCCCTCGACCCGCTCGCCGGGATTGAATACCATCCCGCGCCCTGAGGCCAGGTTCTCGGCGTACCGGAAGGAAATGTACGCGTCGTCCGCCAGATTGAGGAAGTGAGCCGCGTGCAGGAGAAGGACGACACAAGCGGCCAGAAGCCCCAAGCGACGAAGGATCAATGTGCTCCTAGGGCCTCTGCCAGAAGAAAGGGCCGAGCGGCTTCTTCTCCGGCCAGACCTCATCCATGGTGGAGGCGTCGTAGAGGACGCCGTCCTTCATGGTGAACGGGACCTTCTGGGACTGGCGGATGTCGGCCAGCGGGTCGCCGTCGATCACCACGAGGTCGGCGAGCTTGCCGGCCTCGAGGGAGCCGAGGTCCTTGCCGAACCCGAGCGCCTCGGCGCCGCTCCACGTGGCGGTGCGCAGTGCCTCCATCGGCGTCATGGCGTTGCCGATCGTGAAGCCCCACATCTCCCAGTGGGCGCCGAGACCCTGGAGCTGGCCATGCGCGCCGAGTGCGACCCGGCCGCCGGCGCGCGCGATGCGCGCCGCCCCGCTGGCCACCGTCGGAAAATGGAAGTCCTCTTCCGGGTACCAGATGCGGCGCCTTCCGAGCCCGTCGAGCATCTCATGCGGGGTGAAGCGGCGCAGCCTCTCGTCGTCGTGCGGGTTGGCGTGCTGGTACCAGTAGGCCTCCGCGGTCGGTCCCCCATAGGATACGAGCAGCGTGGGCGTATAGTTCGTTCCGGATCGCGCCACCAGCGTGACCACGTCCTTGTAGAGATGGACCGGCAGTGAATGTTCCAGGCCGGTGTAGCCGTCGAGGATGTTGGTCAGGTCCGTGTGCAGCTCGCCGGCCCCCTCCATGGTCGCGCCGATCCCCTCCTGGCGCGCCGCCTCGATGAACCAGATGCGCTGCTCGCGGCGCGGCTGCTGGTAGACCTTCAGCCAGTGCGCCCCGTACGTCTTCATCCGGCGGACGGTGTGCAACGCGTCCTCCAGGCTGTCGACCTTGGCGTAGACCGAGGCGGTCACCCCGCCGTACAGCACGTCGCCGGTGCTGTAGATGCGGGGGCCGATCATCTCGCCGGCCTCGACCAGCTCCGCCTGCGCAAACACGTCCAGGCTGTGCGCCGAAGGGTCGTGGGTCGTCGTGACTCCGTAGGCCAGGTTCGTGACGTATTCCCACTTCTTGTCGGGAAAGATCTCGAACGAGGAGTAGTGCAGGTGGGCGTGGACGTCGACCAGGCCCGGTATGACGGTCTTGCCTCCCAGGTCGATGACGGCGGCGCCGGCCGGCACCGCAATCGAGCCGGCAGGACCGATCGCCGCGATGCGGTTCCCCTGGACCACGATGTCCGCCCGCTGGATCACCTCGTCCCCCTTCATGGTGACGGCGCGCGCGTTCTTCAGGACGACCGACCCCCTGGGCCGCGGCTTCGGCACGACCAGCGAGACCGGAATCGCCTCCGGCTTCGGGAGGTCGGACCCGGCCTCCTTCTCCCCCATCGCCTTGTCCCCGTCCCCCTTCTCCGCGTCCGGCTTCTTCCCGGCGTCCTCCGCGGCCTTCTCCTTGGCCTTGTCGGCCAGCGCCTTCTTCAGGGTCGCTTCGCGCAATCGATCGAGGCGCTGGCGGTAGATCGTGTTTCCCATGCCCCAGACCACCGTGGCTCCCGAGTCGGCCCAGCCGACGTAGCCACCCCCTTCCGTGCTCAGGCGGTAGACGGGGACCGCGGACTTCTCGCCGCCGATCTCCACCGGGTCCTTCCCGGCGCGGGGCATGGCCGCCACGTACACGTCGTCCCGGCTGACGTAGGCGACCCAGGCGCCGTCCGGGGACGGCACGGCGTCCTCGGCCTGGACGAACCGCAGGTGCTGCTTCTTGTCGGTGCCGTCGAGCCGGACCGAGACCAGGTCCACCTTGGCGTCGCCGCCCGGCTCCGAAGGCGGCACCTGCTCCGCGTAGAAGATCCGCGTGCCGTCCGGGCCGAACGCCGGGACCGGATGGAAGCGGACCGTGTCCATCGGAGAGACGGTGGTCACCACGGCAGGCTCGGCGCCGCCTGCCGGAGCCTCGGAGGGGAGCCAGCGGATCTCGTAGTACGGATCGAACTCGGGCTGCTGCGCCCGGAGCTCGGCGCCGCTGCCCGCGACCACGGCGATCCGGTCCCCCTTCGGAGACCAGCTGGGATTGACGTAGTGCCCGGCGCTCCGGGTGAGGCGCTGCGGGGCGCCACCGGCGGATCGAATCTTCCAGACATGGCCCAGGCCGGCGTCCGACCAGGTGACGTAGGCGATGAACCTGCCGTCGGGCGAGAATTCCGGGGCATACTCCCGCACGGAGTCCTTCGTCAGGCGGCGGGGCTTCGAGGCCTTGCCGTCGTTCCCGATGTCGCACATCCAGATCTTGCCGAGGGCGTCGAACGCCAGCAGCCGGCCGTCCGGCGACAGCGTCGGCCAGCGCAACAGCTTGACGGCCAGGTCGGATCCTCCCACGGGCGTGTCGACCCGCCAGAGCGGGCGCAGATCGAGGGACACGTCGGCCGTGAACGGGACGACGCTGTCGCTCCCGGTGGCGACGTCGAGCCGGTGGATCTTGCCGCCGTTCCAGTAGACGAACGATTTTCCGTCTGGCGTGAAGGCCGACGCCGGCAGGACGTCCATCTGGGCGAAGGCCTCCTGGTCGTCGCGCGGCAGCTGCCGCGCCAGGACCCTCTCCGCGCCGGTCGCCAGGTCCCGCAGGTAGAGCTGGGTCCGCGCGTCCAGCCTCCTCGCGTACGCCAGGTGCCTTCCGTCGGGCGACAGGGTCGGCCTCAGCCCGCCGTCGGGGGCCGTCGTCAGGCTGATCAGCTCGCCGGTAGTGCGGTCCAGACGAAACACGTTCCACAGACCGTTCGTCATGTTCGGCGTGTACGAGTAGTCCGCCTTCCGTCCCGTCAGGTAGATGAAGCGACCGTCGGGACTGGCCACCGGCCCCGCCGAGGTGTCGATCTTGTCCTTCGCGATCACCTTGACTCCGCTGCCGCCGTCCTTGTGGTACATCCAGATTTCGACCGGCGGAATGCCCGCCTTCGTGGTCTCCTCGCGGCGCGCCAGGACGTAGCTCCCGTCCGGGGTCCATGAAGGGGACGAGAACACCGAGTCCTTCTCCTCCGTCAGCGCCCTCGGAGACGACCCGTCGGCGTTCGCCAGCCACAGGTTCATGGTGCCGCCCCGGTCGCTGCAGAACACGATCATCCTGCCGTCCGGGGCGTAGCGCGCCGCGTAGTCGAACGCCGGGCCGGAGGTGATCCGCTCCGCCCTCCCCCCGCCAATCCCCACGCGATAGAGGTCGCCCAGGAGATCGAACAGGATCGTCCGGCCGTCGGGCGCGACGTCCACGTTCATCCAGGTCCCCTCGTCGGTCGTGAACTCCACCTTGCGGGCGTTCTCGGGGACCGCGTTGACGTCCAGCTTCGGCGGCTTCTTGGCGTCCGGCTTCGCGCCGGACGACGGCTCCGCCTCCGCCGACGTTTCGCCGCGGGAGGGCCCGGCCAGCATGGGGCAGAGCGCCAGCAGGATCAGGAGAGACGTCCATGTTGTTGCGCGACGCAAGCGGATCATGGTTGGATGCCTCGCATTGAGGTCAGGTCCAGTCGTTCAGCAGGGGATCGAAGTCGCGGATCATACCACTCATGGTGGTGCGCAGCTTGTTGATTCAAGAGGTAGCGGGAACGGCACGCGAGCGTCGGTCCGGGATCTTGTGCGGGAGGGTGCCGGCCCACGCGAACTCTGAGCGTCAGTAGGCGTGGGAGAGGCGGTGGCGGACGTTGGAGGGAAGGACCGAGGTGGTCCAGTCTCTTCTGTAGAGGTCGCGCCAGACCTGCGGGAGCATTTCGCGGGCCGGGAAGAGTCGGCGCGCCAGGGCGCGACTCCAAATCCACGGTTCGTCCGCGAGCCCGAGGCGCATGGCCGGCGTGACAGGGTCGGGGCGTCTCTCGGATCGTCCCTTGACGAAGTTTCTCCAGACCACGGTCAGGAAGAGGCGTTCCATCACGGCGTTGAGGCGCCTGCCGAAGGCGATGGTCTCGCGGCGATGATGGGCGGCGGTGTGGCGGATGAGCCCGTGCAGGGCATCAACCGGGAACATCGCCCGATCGCGGGCTCGCGCCTGAGGGGAGCGCGGCGACCCCTTGGGGCCGCGGCGCGGGTTGGGGAAGCGCTGCAGCCGCACGCGTCCCTCATGGCCCATGCGCTGCACCGCGCGGTCGTAGGCGGGGTGGCCGTCGCCCGCGAGCTGGAGTCTCCGGTTCCGTGGGCAGAGCGCCAGGAGCAGGCGCACGGTGCGCGTGCTCGACTCCTCGTAGCCGCCGCGCCGGAGCCGTGAGGGCCGCCGCGCCCGGCGCGCCTCTTGCTCGGCCGAGCGCCGGCCGGCGCGCGCATGCGGCGCCGGGTCCAGTCCATAGACGAACCACGAGTCGCGCCCCACCGGCGTCGCGATGCCAAACGGCAGGTCCTGAGTGAACTCAAAAGTCTCGAAGTGGTCGAGGACGACCGGCTCGGTCAGCCCGCCCCGCAAGTGCGCAAGAGCCCTCGCCATGAGCAGGATCGCATGCCTGCCAAGCCGGGCGCTCAGGCGGGTGACGGTGGACGGCGCGCAGCCCAGGTTCCTCGCCAGCTGCCGGTGCGCCGAGCCCGCCTGCAGCCCCGCGGCCACGGGAATGACCAGCTCGGGACGCTTGAGGTAATACGACAGTCCGAAACTCTGCTTCGAAAATGTGCGACGGCAGGCCCGGCAGCGAAATCGCGGCACCGTCCGTCGTTCCGTCGTGAACGTGCCGTGACGCAGGAAATGGTAGTCCGGTGTGGTCCGGCGATGGTCGCAGCATTCGGGCCAAGGGCAGAAGGACGGCCGGAAGTGTTGCAGACGCTCGACGGGTGTCCCAGGCCAGTGCACTCCCCCCGGAGCATCAAACGGCGTGCCCGTCAGGGAAGATTCGCAACTCTTCTATCTGAAAGGGTTACGTGGCGCGGCCCAAGACCCTGACGACCGCCTGCGGCCATCGTCCGCACATCCCGTCCGGCCCCGGTCGCAACAACCTCCGCACCACCATGAAGTCAATCGGTGAATCGAATGCCATGGAGGGCGCCGTTGGAGAGCGCCGTCTGCCGAGTCCGAAATCCCATGTAGACGCGCGCCCCGCCCGAGCTCGCCGCCTGCAACGGGACATTGTCCAGGCCGCTGGCACCCGCAATGATGTCGGCCAGACCGTCGCCGTTGACATCCCCGGCGCTTGAAACCGATCCCCCGAGAAGCGCGTTCGGCTGGGTTTCCGTCACGCCGAAGGCGGGTGGATTCCCCACGCCCATGCGGCTTCCATAGTAAACCCTGACAATCCCGGCGGCTGGGGTGGTCTGGTCGCCCACACGCGGTGCGCCAATGGCGACGTCCCCGATGCCGTCTCCGTTGATGTCGCCGACGCCGGCCACGGAGGCGCCGAACTCGGCCGGGCTCTTGTTGATCTTGGCGTTGAAGCCGGACACCAGGTTCAGCCCGGTCGTGGACCCATAGAAAATGAGAACCCGACCGGAACCATCGAAGGGCGCTCCGATGATCACGTCGCCGATGCCGTCGCCGCTGAGATCCCCCGCCCCGGCCACGGAATATCCAAACTGGGCCAGCACCTTGTTGCCGTCGGCGATCCACACCGGCTCGAGGGAGGGCCCGGCCGCCGAGCCGGCATAGACGAAGACGCGCCCTTCATCCGGGAAACCAGCGTTGTCGAAGAGGGGTGCTCCGACGATGACATCGCCATACCCGTCCCCGTTGACGTCGCCGGCCGAAGCCACGGAGAACCCGTAGGCGGAAGAGAATCGCCCGCTCCCCGCGCTCCAGTTTGGAGAGAGGGACGGACCGGCGGCCGAACCGAGGTACAGGAAGGCGCGACCCTCGTCGGTGTTGAAGGCCGTGTCAAAGTCGGGCGCCCCGACGACGACGTCGTCGTAGCCGTCGCCATTCACGTCCCCTGCCGAAGCAACCGAGGAGCCGAAGGCCGCCCTGTTCTGATCGGGCTCCCCGGTCCATGCCGGCACCGACCCCAGTCCCACGGAGGAGCCGAGATAGACATACGCGCGCCCCTCGTCCACCTGGAGATTGTCGAACAACCGGGCGCCGATGATGACGTCGGCGTAGCCGTCCCCGTTCACGTCCCCCGCCGTCGCGACCGAAAAGCCGAACCACGCCCCTGTCTGGTGCCCTTCGGCGGTCCATGCCGGAATGGGTGAGGGCCCCGTCGGTGAGCCGGTGAAGACGAAGACCCTTCCCTCGTCGAAAAAGCCGCCGTCGAACCGGTAGGCTCCGACGATCACGTCGTCGAACCCATCTCCGTTGACATCGCCAGCGCCCGCGACCGAGGCACCGAAGAACTCCTCGAACTGGTCACCCAGCCCGGTCCAGCCCGGGACGATGATGGTGGGATCGATCACCAGCGGATACGGATGCCCTGCGTCCCGGACGGCGATCCTCAGAATTCCCGGAAGGAGCGCCAGCTCGGCCACTACGGGGTGCCCATCCGCGTCGGCCACCGCCAGGTTCTCATAGCGCAGGACGGCGCCGGACGGACCGTCCGAGAACAGGACGGCGCCGTCGGTTTCGTCCCGACGCGCTTCGAGCCCGCCGTCGAAGGCCACGTCCAGAAGCAACGCAGAGTCACCCCCGCCCGTCAATGGGCGCCGGTCGATCGTGAATCCCTGCTCGATTCCGCTGCGTAAATTGACGTACCACTCGCTCAGGCCGAGTGCTTCGCGCCGAATTTCAGTCCGGTTGCCTGCGGCCGTCACCGTGCCGGGGAGGATCGGGGTCATCGCACCCTCGCGTCCGACGGCCTGCAGCTCGAAGCCGAGTGACCACGGCGTGCTCCCCGCCAGGCGTGGAGAAACCTGCATCCCCGAGCTGTCTGCCTTCAGCCGGAGCCCCTGGCTCCGGTTGGGAGCCGACCAGCCGCCACCATCCACGGCAG
Organism: Candidatus Polarisedimenticolia bacterium; assembly: GCA_036001465.1. NCBI lineage: Bacteria > Pseudomonadati > Acidobacteriota > Candidatus Polarisedimenticolia > Candidatus Polarisedimenticolia bacterium. The sequence continues at coordinate 15,118 of DASYUH010000002.1, read as the reverse complement.
AGAACTCGTATTCGGCTGTGGCGATCGCATGCGCTGCTTCGCGCGTCCAGTCCATGGAGGAGCAGGCCACTCCTTGCCCTGCGTTGGGTATCGCCGGGCTCGCCAGCATCAGTGCGCCGACTCCCATGGCCGTGCACACAAGGCATGTACGCAGCATCAGTCTGTCCTCCTCGGCAGGGGATCATCCAGGGTTTCAGGCCGCTATATACGTCAAAAACCCGCCGCGCACAACCCCCCGATAAAATCGGATTCTTCGCGACTCAGACCGCAGGATTCCGTGATTAGGCCGACTACCTATCCTTCGGCGGACAACATCATCCAGGAAGGATTTCGGGTCGTGGATCGTCCATCGGCCGGTCGAGCAGGATCCTTGCTGCGAAAGGAGGGGGTCGGCTCGGAGCGTTGAGGGCTGAAACCCGCTCGCGTGACATCACCGCCCACCGAAATCGGGCAGCCTTCATCAATTTCGCCATCACAATCGTTGTCGATCGCATCGGAGCAGATCTCTTCCGTAGGCGTCCCTGGCACGCAACTGTCCTCCACCGACCCGTTCACGCAGGAAGTCAACCCGGTCGCGGCGCAGGCCCCCACGCCGCAGGTCGTTTCCACGGAAGCGTAGTCTTCATCCACCGAACCGTCGCAGTCCTCGTCGATGCCATTGCACGTTTCATCGTCTGCTGCGGGTGTCCCGGGCGTGCAGGTCTGGCTCACGCCGCCCACGCAGTTGTTCACCGTCCGCGTGCACGCCCCGACGCCGCACGTCGTCGTGCCGAGGTTCTCGTCGGTCGCCCCGTCGCAGTCGTCGTCGATGCCGTTGCAGGTCTCCGCCGTCGGCGCGCCGGGCGCGCAGGTCTGGCTCACGCCGCCCACGCAGTTGTTCACCGTCCGCGTGCACGCCCCGACGCCGCACGTCGTCGTGCCGAGGTTCTCATCCGTCGCCCCGTCGCAGTCGTCGTCGATGCCGTTGCAGGTCTCCGCTGTCGGCGCGCCGGGCGTGCAGGTCTGGATGACGCCGCCCACGCAGTTGTTCACCGTCCGCGTGCACGCCCCGACGCCGCACGTCGTCGTGCCGAGGTTCTCGTCGGTCGCCCCGTCGCAGTCGTCGTCGATGCCGTTGCACGTCTCCGCCGTCGGCGTCCCGGGCGTGCAGGTCTGCGGGACTCCGCCGGCGCACCTGTTGACCGTGCGCGTGCAGGCCCCGACGCCGCAGGTCGTGGTGCCCTCGTCGACCGAACCGTCGCAGTCGTCGTCGAGGTTGTTGCAGACCTCGGCGGTCGGCGTGCCGGGCGTGCAGGTCTGGCTCACGCCGCCCACGCAGTTGTTCACCGTCCGCGTGCAGACCCCGACGCCGCAGGTCGTCGTCCCGAGGTTCTCGTCGGTCGCGCCGTCGCAGTTGTCGTCGCGCGCGTTGCAGGTCTCGGTGGCATCCGGGTGAACCATCGGATCGTTGTCGTTGCAGTCCACGGTGGCGAGGTAGCCGTCATGGTCCAGGTCCTGGCAGACGTCTCCGATCCCGTTGGTGTCGGCGTCCACCTGGCCGGCGTTCGCGGTGGCGGCGCAGTTGTCGCAGGCGTCGCCGCGGCCGTCGAGATCGGCGTCGGCCTGGCTCGCGTTGGACACGAGCGGACAGTCGTCATCCCAATCCTGGATCGTGTCGCCATCGGTGTCGAGCCCGAGGTGCACGCACTGTATGGGGATCAGGCGCGGCTGGCCGGTGCTGGAGAAGCCGGCGGGGCCTTCGCCGCAGCGATTGACGCCCGTGATGACGTAGTAGAAGGCCGACCCGGCTGGAGGGTTGGCGGTTTCGCTGAAGCGGTTTCCGATGGCCTCGGAATACAGGCAGCCCAGCGTGTCGTTCCAGTTTCCACTGCGGCGGTCCCAGACGCTGCGGTAGACGTTGTGGACGTTGGCCTGGACGATCGGCGTCCAGGTGTAGCTGCCTTGAGGTGGACCGGGCACGGCCCGCACGGTCTGCCCGACCTCCCCCGGCACGGCGCTGACGCTGTTGACGAGCGGGGCGCAGTCGGTGCCGTCGGGCACCCGGTCGTTGTCATCGTCGGGATCGAGGCAGTCCGGGATCCCGTCCCCGTCGCTGTCGGGACCTCCTTCATCAATGACCTGGTTGCAGTTGTCATCCAGGCCGTTGCAGACCTCGGGAGCGCCCGGATGGATCGACGCCACCCCGTCGTTGCAGTCGCCCGCGCACGTGGTGAAGCCGTCGCCATCGACGTCGAAGCCTTCGTCGGTCGTCCCGTCGCAGTCGTCGTCGAGGCCGTTGCAGGTCTCGGTGCCCGGGGCGCCGGGGGTGCAGGTCTGCGGGAAACCGTCGACGCAATTGTCGACGGTGCGCGAGCAGGTGCCGGTGCCGCAGGTCGTCGTGCCCAGGTTGTCGTCGACGACGCCGTCGCAGTCGTCGTCCCTGCGGTTGCAGAGCTCGGGAGCCGGCACGCAGGGGGTCGTCCGGAAGCCCAGGTACAGGTGGGCGGCCCCCGCCAGGGATACTTGCAGGTCGGGGTTGTCGAGGCCGGTGGCGCCGGCAATGATGTCGCCGAGGCCGTCGCCGTTCACGTCCCCCGCCCTCGCCACGGCGCCGCCGAGCAGCGCCCCCGCCTGGGTCTCCTGCGCGCTGAAGGCGGCGGTGTTGCCCGCCCCCATGGCGCCGCCGTAGAAGGCCCTGATGAGACCGACCGAGGTGGTCGTGTGGTCGTCGACCTTGGGGGCGCCGACCACGACGTCGTCGAAGCCGTCGCCGTCGAGGTCCCCCACGCCCGCCACCGAAGCGCCGTACTCGGCCGGCGACAGGTTGATCTTGTTGTTCCAGTTGGGCGTCAGGCTCAGGCCCGTCGCCGACCCGTGATAGATGAAGGCCCGGCCCGAGTCATAGATCGGGGCCCCGATGATCACATCGTCGTAGCCGTCATAGTTGACGTCGCCCGCGGAGGCCACGGAAGAGCCGAAGCGCGCGAGGGTCTTGCTGCCATCGGCGGTCCATGCCGGGTTCGGCGACAGCCCCGTGGCCGATCCCTGATAGACGTAGGCCCGCCCCTGATCGGAGAAGCCGGCGTTGTCGAAGAGCGGGGCACCGACGATCACGTCGTCGAAGCCGTCGCGGTTCACATCGCCGGCGGAGGCGACCGAGGTCCCGAAGGCCGAATTGAACAGGCCGCTCCCCTCGACCCAGGCCGGGGAAGGAGAAGGCCCGGAGGCCGATCCGAGGTAGACGAAGGCGGCCCCCTCGTCCGTGTTGAAGGGAGAGTCGAAGAGCGGCGCCCCGACGATCACGTCGTCGTAGCCGTCGCCGTTCAAGTCCCCCGCGGAGGCGACGGCGGCCCCGAACGCGGCCAGGTTCTGATCCGGCTCGGCCATCCAGACCGGCACGGTGCCCAGCCCGCCGGCCGAGCCGAGGTAGACGAAGGCGCGCCCCTCGTCGACCTGGACGAAGTCGTAGTTGGGGGCGCCGACGATGACGTCGGCGTAGCCGTCGTTGTTGACGTCCCCCGCCGAGGCGACGGCGCCTCCGTACCTGCAGCCTGTCTGATCGCCGCTCATGGTCCAGGCGGGGACGGCCGAGGGTCCGGTCGGCGACCCGAGGAAGAGGAAGGCGCGCCCCTCGTCGAAGAAACCGCCGTCGAAGCGGGGCGCGCCGACGATCAGATCGTCGTAGCCGTCGCCATTGACGTCTCCGGCCCCCGCCACCGAGGCTCCAAACAGCTCTTCAAATTGATCCCCGCGCCCGGTCCAGGCGGGCACGACGATGGTCGGATCGACGATCAGCGGATACGGATGCCCTTCGTCCTGAATCGTGATCCGCAGGGAGCCGGGAGCCAGATCGAGCGCGGCCACGACCGGCTTGCCGTCCGCGTCGGCGACCGCCAGGTCCGCGTAGCGCAGGATATCCGTGCGATGGACAGCCCCAGGTGAGGGCAGGGAGAACAGGACCGCGCCTCCGGCTTCCTCCTGTCGTGCCTCGAGGCCGCCTTCGTAGAAGAGGTCGAGGACGAGAGGCGAGGCCGTGTCCGCCGCCGCCGGACGGCGATCGAGGGTGAAGCCCTGCTCGATGCCGGTCCTCAGATTGACGTACCATTCGGTCAGTCCCAGACTGTCACGGCGATGCTCGATCCGGTTCCCGGCGGCCCGTACGGCACCGGGCGGGACCCCGGTCATCCTCCCCTCGCGACCCACGCCTCTGAGCCCAAGACTCAGGACCCATGGCGCGTCCCCCTCCGTCCGGGGCGTGACCCGGGCGACCGAACCGCGCGTCGTCAGGCGGAGCCCCTGGGCGCGGTTCGGGGCGGTCCAGGCTCCGTCGGGTCGGGCCTTGAAGTCGTATTCAGCCTGGGAGATGGATGCCCATGCCTCGTCGGACCAGGCATTCGCGGGAATCGATTCCGGGTTTCCACCGACCGAAACCGGGCCGCTCGGGAGCACGACGGCAGTCAGGATTGCGACTGTTCCTACAAGACACAAACGCAGCATTCACCTGTCCGCCGAAAGAGGAAAGATGTAGCGCCCCATATACGCCGAAGTGTCCCAGCCGGCAATGCCGAAATTTTTCCAGTGGATCAGATCGTGATTATGGGTTGACCTTATTAGGTCAACTGCCTATCCTTCGACCGCCAACATGGGCCCCAGCGAATTTTCGGTGTCGAATCCCCCCGCAACCCGATGGCACGCCGCGATGCCGGCGACCCTCGTCATTCTCCTCCTGTGCGCGCCCATCTTTTTGTTTCGTCTCGGGTTGGCCGGCCTGGGGGATCCCGATGAAGGCCGGAACGCCGAGGCGGCGCGCGAGATCCTCGAAACCGGTGACTGGGTCACGCCCCACCTGGACGGCGCCCGATATCTCGACAAGCCTCCTGCCTTCTTCTGGGCCGTGGCGTTGTCCTATCGACTCCTGGGGGTCAGCGAGATGGCGGCGCGCGCTCCGTCGGCCCTCTTCGCCCTGGCTGGGATCGCCCTGGTCTTCCGGTTCGCCCGGCGCCACCTGGGCGAGAGGGCCGGTTGGTTCGCCGCCTTCGCGCTGGCGCTCTCCCCTCTGTACATCGTCTTCGGGCGAATCGTCATCTTCGACATGATGCTGACCTTCTGCATGACGGTGAGCTGTCTCATGGCCTTCGAGGCGATGGAGGGACGCGCCGGGCGCCTGCCCGGCGCCCTGTTCTTCCTGTCGGCCGGAATCGGGACGATCACCAAGGGACCGGTCGCTCTCGTGGCCCCCGTTCTGATCGCCGTGGTCTGGGCTGTCCTCCGCAGGCGGCCCGGGATGCTCAAGAGACTCGGGTGGGCCCAGGGCATGCTGCTCTATGCGGCCGTCATCGTGCCCTGGCTGATCCTGGTCGAGTCGCGCAACCCGGGGTACCTGCACTACGCCGTCATCGGGGAGAACCTCGAGAGGATGACGTCGAACCGGTTCGAGACCTCGCGCCCCTTCTATTTCTACGCCAAGGTGATTCTGCCTGGCCTGTTCCCATGGGTTCTGTACGCGGGGGTTGCCGCCGTGCGCCGGGGCCGTTCCTGGCGCGAGGCTTGGGCAGGCTTCGCCTCGGAGACCGACAGGGGGCGTCTCGTGACCGGCTTCTCCGGAGCGTGGCTCGGAACCCTGGTGCTGTTCTTCTCCCTGATCGCCTCCAAGAGGCCGTCCTACATGCTGCCGTGCGCGGTGCCGCTCGCGCTCCTGATCGGACGGCTGTGGGCGCGGGCCACCGCACCGGCGCGCACTCCACCCCAGGGCGGCGCGCCGGCCGATGGCTCCGGGGACGCCTGCCGCAGCCTGGCTTTGGGGGCCTTCTGGACGGCCGTCGTGTGCGCCGCCGGAGCGGTGGCTGCGGTACTCGCGGGGCCGGCCGGCATCGCGCACGGGATCTCCCGCGGGAAGTACGACGAGCTGCTGTCGCACCGCCTGCTCTTCTGGCTCACCGCGGCCGGCCTTGCCCTGGCCGCCGCGCTTCTGATGGCCCTGAGGAAACGGCGCCCGGCGGCGCTCTTCGCGGCCTCCGTCCTGGCGATCGCGGCGGTCGTGCCCCTGGCGCAGGCCGCGAGCGGGTATCTGGACACGGTGCGTTCCTCGCGTCCCGTCAGCCGCTTCCTGGAGAAGCGCCTGAAGCCGGACGATCTGGTCATCTGCTACGAGCAATACCGTCCCGGGCTGAACTTTTACCTGAAGAGGCCGGTCCTTCTGGTCACGAGCGGCACCCCGTTCTCCAGCTGGTGGGTCATGCGTCACCTGGACGAGTACCGCCGTGACCCGTCGTTCAGGATGATCCCCCTCGACCGGATGCGCACCCTCCTGGAGGCGCCGGCGCCCGAGGTCTACATCCTGTCCCCGCCGCGCATGTTCGAGCTCCTGCGCCGGGATGCCGGCCCCGCGCTTCGGCCCGATCCGATCTACGAGGACCAGGGGGGCGGCCTGTTCGTGCGGGCCGCCTCGTCCGGGGCCCGCTGACCCCAGTCTCTCCGGGGCGGCGACCCCGCGGCATGCTATTCTTTCCGTCCCACCGCGGAGGATTGGTGACCCCATGTGCGGCATCGTAGGCATTGCGGATCTTCGCGGTCCCGGCCGGCACGACCCGGGCCTGGTGGCCTCCATGGCCGACACCATGGCCCACCGCGGCCCGGACGGATCGTGCGTGGTCGAGATCGGCGCGGACCGTCTCGCCCATCTCACCTTCGGCTTCCGGCGGCTGAGCATCCTCGATCTGGGCGCCGGGGCGCGGGCCTACGCCGACGAGTCGGGACGTTTCCAGGTCATCTGCAACGGCGAGATCTACAACGACCCGGAGCTGCGCCGCGACCTGATGGCGCGCGGCCACCGCTTCGAGACGCGCTGCGACTCCGAGGTCATCCCGCACCTGTACGAAGAGCACGGCCTTTCCTTCGTCGATCACCTGAACGGCATGTTCGCGTTCGCGGTCTTCGACACCCGGGAGAACCGCCTGGTGCTCGGGCGCGACCGGGCCGGCGAGAAGCCCCTGTACTACCTGGAGCAGGACGGCGAAGTGATGTTCGCGTCCGAGATCAAGGCCCTCCTCGCCCACCCGCGGGTGAGCCCGGAGCCGGATCTCCCGGCCCTGACGCGCTATCTCCTGTACGGCTACTTCCCGGCGCCGCACACCCCGTTCACCGGCGTGCGCAAGCTGCCGGCCGGGCACATGCTGATCGCCGAGCGGGGCCGGCTGCGCGTCGAGCCGTACTGGGACCTGCGGCGCTTCTTCCCGGGCGCGGGCGCGCCGGTGCCGACCGAAGACGAGGCTGCGCGCGAGGTGCGCCGCCTGCTCGAGGAGGCGGTCCGGCTGCGGCTGCGCGCCGACGTGCCGGTCGGCATCTTCTTCAGCGGGGGGGTCGATTCGTCGTCGATCGCCGCCCTGGCGGTGGATCTGACGGGCCGGCCGGTGCCGACCTTCACGCTCGGCTTCGACGATCCGGACTTCAACGAGGCGGCCTATGCGCGGAGGGCCGCGGCCCATTTCGGGACCGAGCACCACGAGCTGATCGTGGGCGAGACGCAGATGCTCGAAGCGCTCCTGGCCATGGCGCGCGTCCTCGACGAGCCGCTGGCGGACGCCTCGATCGTCCCGACGCACCTGCTGTCGCGCTTCGCGCGCCAGCATGTCAAGGTGGCGCTCGGCGGCGAAGGGGGGGACGAGCTCTTCGCCGGCTACCCGACCTACATCGGCGATCGGCTGGCGCGCTGGTATGTCCGCCTGCCGGGGGTGTTCCGGCGCCTCCTGAAGCGCGCCGCGGACGCGATCCCCCCCGCGTTCAACAATGTCGGCACCGAATACCTGCTCAAGAAATTCGTGGGGGCCGCCGAGCTGCCGCAGGCGGTCCGGCACCAGGTTTGGTTCGGGGCGTTCTCTCCCGACAGGCAGAAGGAGCTGCTCTCCGCGGCGGCTCTCGACGCCCTCGCGGCCCAGGCCGGCGCGCCGAACGATCCGCTCCAGGAGGCGCGTGCGGTCCTCCGGGGCCTGTCGATCGGCCATCCGCTCGACGCGCTCCTGGCGACCGACTTCCTGATGTTCCTGCAGGACGACCTGCTCACCAAGGTGGACCGCGCCTCGATGGCGACATCGCTCGAGGTGCGCGCTCCGTTCCTGCACCACGCCCTGGTCGAGTACGTCGCCTCCCTGCCGGCGCGGATGAAACTGCGGCGGCTGACCTCCAAGTACATCCTCAAGAAGGCGATGGCCGACCGGCTCACGAGCGAGATCAGCGGCCGGCGAAAGCGCGGCTTCAATATTCCGCTGGCCCGCTTCATGCACCGGGGGCTCGCCCCCCTGATGCGCAGCGCCCTGGACCCCGGGCGCGTCCGGGCCGGCGGCCTGCTGCGCCCCGAGGCGGTGACCGCTCTCTGGCGGGAGCACACGGAGCGCCGGCGGGACAACGGCCGGCTCCTCTGGAACCTGATGATGCTCCAGCTCTGGCACTCCAGGCACTTCGGCGGCGGCGACCTGCTGTAGGAGCCGATCCGGATTATGGGGCCGGCTCCTCGTGGCTACCTCCCCTCACCGCCCAGCGCGGCCAGCGCGTGCGGCAGCGCCAGCCGGGCCCACTCCGCGTGCATCCCCCCCGAAGGATGAAGACCGTCGGGCGCGAACGGCGGCTCGGTCCACGGGCCCGGGACGGCCCGCGACGCCTTGGTGACGTCGACATAGCGGGCCCCCCGCGCCTCCGTCTCCTGGCGGTTGATCGCGTTGAAGCGATCGATCTCCGTGGCGATACGCACCCGGTCCCGTCCCTGGGCGAACGGGGCGACGCTCCAGTCGGGGATCGACAGGACGAGGACGCGCCGCGCCTCCCCGCCGGCGAACGCCGCCGCGCGCTCCAGGAGGGCGCGAAAATCGCCGCGGTATGCTGCGATGTCCAGCTCGCGATACTGGTTGTTGACGCCGATCAGAAGCGACACGAGATCGAAGCGACCGGAAGGGGCCGCCCGGTCGATCCCGGCCATGAGCTCGCCGGTGGTCCAGCCGGTCCGGGCCACGATTTCCGGGGCGTCGACGGCCACGCCCTGCGCACGCAGGAGGGCCGCGAGCCGCTCCGGCCAGCGCTCGTCGGCCCCGACTCCTTCGCCGATGGTGTAGGAGTCACCCAGCGCCAGGTAGCGCATGCCGATCGCCCCCATCCGCCGCGCGGCGGCGCGCGCGGGCCCGGTCCGCGCGTCCTTGAGTTGACCTCATGCGTATGTTACGCTGCCTGCGTGAGGTATTTCCGTTCCGGCCGCGCCGCCGCGGCCGTTCTTCCTATTGTACTCGCGCTGATCCTGGCCTCCGGGATGGGGGCGCCGCCCTGTCTCGCGCAGGGCCAGCCGCTGCGCTTCACCGTCAAGACGATCGAGAACGAGGCCGGGGTCCGCGTGGTCCTCGAGTTCAGCCGGAAGCCTGTCTACGAAGTCCGGCGTGACGCCCGCCGCGTGTTCATCACGCTGAACGAGGGGCCGGTCGAGCCCCCGTTCAAGAAGAAGGACTACGGTGGTGCCGTCCTCGAGAAGGCGAAGTTCATCGAGGGGTTCCGGTCGTCCGAGCTGGTCTTCTACACGGGAGACGACTTCGGGAACTTCTCGACGTTCGAGATGGGGGAGCCGTTCCGCATCGTCGTCGATCTGCGCAAGAAACTGGGACCGTCGATCGCGGTCACGGTCCCGTCCCCCGGAAGCGTGCCGGGAGCGCCACATCCGCCGGCGGGAGGGGGCCGACCCGGAGCGCCGGCCACGGCACCGATCGCGCCCCCCGCGGCACGGGACGTCCCGCCGACCGAGGCCCCGGAGGCGCCGCCCGCCGAGGCGCGTCCGCGGGCCGCCTTCGTCGTGGTCATCGACCCCGGGCACGGAGGGGAGGACCGGGGCGCCGTCGGACCGACCGGCCTTGCCGAGAAGGACGTCACGCTCGACATCGCCCGCCGCCTGAAGGAGCGCATCCTGTCCAGGATGGACGCCGAGGTGATCCTGACCCGTGACTCCGACACGACCATGGCGCTCGACGACCGCACGGCGATCGCCAACCACAATCGGGCCGACCTGTTCGTCTGCATCCACGCCAACGCCTCGCGGCGGGGCAACGCGCGCGGCGCCGAGACCTATTTCCTGTCCTACCAGGCCACCGACGACGACTCGCGCGCCGTCGCGGCGCTGGAGAACAACACGCTCGGCCTCGAGGCGGGCGTGCAGAAGGACGGCAATCTCGAGATGATCCTCTGGGACCTGGCGCAGTCGGCCTTCCTGAAGGAATCGAGCGTCCTGGCCGAGATCGTGCAGGACAACCTGAACGACGCGCTCGACATCGCCAACCGCGGCATCAAGCAGGCCCCCTTCCGGGTCCTGATGGGAGCGACGATGCCGGCCGTCCTGATCGAAGTCGCCTTCATCACCAACCCCGAGGAGGAGAAGCGCCTGCGGGACGCGGCGTTCAAGGACCGGCTGTCGGACGCCATTCTCGGGAGCATCCAGCGCTTCCACGAGAAATACGTCCGGGCGCGCGCGCGGTGAAGCGCACGACGATCCTCCTCGCCACGGTGTCCTCCGTGTGCGCCCTCGCGCTCGTCCTGGCGCTGATGCTGCGGCCCTGGGATCGCGCCGGCGCCCTTCCCCCAGGCGAGCAGGCCGCGCCCGCGTCGGCCGCCGCGGCGGGAGGCCCCCCGACGGAGGGGGGCACGGCCACCGCGGGCGAGCCGGGGCAGGGAGAGGCCGTTGTCCCGGCGCAGGGGGAGACCGCCGCCCCGGCGCAGGGAGAGGCCGCTCCCCCGGCGCCGGCCGAGGCCCCGTCGTTCATCTCCGAGCCGAATCGGCGGGAGGTCTCGCTGTTCTTCCAGGAGGCGGACAGCGAGTTCCTCGGCGCCGAACGCCGGAAGATCTTCCTGACCTCGTCGATCGCGGACCTGGCAAAACAGATCGTCGTCGAGCTGATCAACGGGCCTCAGGAGGCCGGCCTGCTGCCGACCCTCCCCCCGCAGACGCGCCTGCGCGGGCTGTACCTCGATCGCGGCGGCACCGCCTACGTCGACCTGAGCAGCGAGGTGGCGGACCTCCATCCCGGCGGGACGGGGGAGGAGATCGCCACGATCTACTCCCTGGTCGACTCGCTCACCTACAACCTGCCGGAGATCAAGAGGGTCCGCATCCTGATCGGCGGCGAGGAGCGTGAGACCCTGAAGAACCACCTCGATCTCCGGCGCGACTACCGCAAGGACCTGTCGATCGTCGACATGGACCGCAAGAGCGCGCCGTAGCGCGGGGGCTCTTCGTGGTCGACGCGGGGATCGGCGTTTTCGACTCGGGCATCGGGGGCCTGACCGTCTTCAAGGCGCTCCGGCACGAGCTCCCCCCCGGCGAGCGCCTCGTGTACCTGGGCGACACGGCGCGCGTCCCCTACGGCACCAAGTCCGAGGACACGGTCGTCCGCTACGCGCTCGAGGGGGCGCAATTTCTCCAGAAGCGCGGCATCAAGGCGCTGGTCATCGCCTGCAACACGATGTCGGCGGTGGCGCTGCCGGCCCTGCGCCAGGCCATCCCCCTTCCCGTGGTCGGGGTCATCGGACCGGGGGCCGAGGCGGCGTGCCGCGTCACGCGCCGCCAGGTGATCGGGGTGATCGGCACCGCCGCGACCATCCGGAGCGGCGCCTACGCGAGCGCCATCGCCCATCACCTCCCGGAGGCGCGCGTCATCGGGCGGGCCTGCCCCCTGTTCGTCCCCCTGGCCGAGGAGGGCTGGGTGGACAACGAGGTCGCGCGCGCCACGGCGGAGGCGTACCTGGGCGATCTGAAGCGCGAGGGGATCGACACCCTGGTCCTGGGGTGCACGCACTACCCGCTGCTCCAGCGCGTGATCGGCGCGACGATGGGGCAGGACGTGGCGCTGGTCGACTCGGCCCGCGCCACGGCGCTGGTGGTGCGGGCCCGGCTCGAGGAGCGCGGCCTCCTGTCGGGCGGCGCGACCGGCGGAGACGACGACCATTTCTTCGTGACCGATTCCTCGGAGAGGTTCCGCGAGGTAGGATCGCGGTTTCTCGGCGGGCCGCTGGCGCGCCTGGAGCAGATCGACATCACGGCATGACGGCGCCGCCCGGAAGGGCGGGCCCCCGACCAAGGAGACCCGATGCCCCGCCTCGACGGCAGGACCGAGCGCGACCTGCGCGCGGTCGAGATCACGACCGGCGTCAACATCTACGCCGAGGGATCGGCCCTCATCAAGGTCGGCAACACGCACGTCATCAGCACCGCCAGCGTCGAGGACCGGGTGCCGCCGTTCCTGCGCGATACCAGCCAGGGCTGGATCACGTCCGAGTACGGCATGCTCCCCCGCGCCACCGACCAGAGAACGCAGCGCGAGGCGACGCGCGGCAAGGCCTCCGGCCGGACCCAGGAAATCCAGAGGCTCATCGGGCGCTCGCTGCGCGCCGTCTCCAACCTCGCCGCCCTCGGGTCGCGGACGATCTGGATCGACTGCGACGTGATCCAGGCCGACGGCGGGACGCGCACCGCGTCGATCACCGGCGCGTTCGTTGCCATGGTCCTGGCGCTCGCGAAAATGAAGTCGAAGAATCAGCTCACCGGATCCCCCTTGCGCGGCATGGTCGCCGCGACCTCCGTGGGGCTGATCGGCGGCATGGCCTGCCTGGACCTGTCGTACGCCGAGGACTCCCAGGCCGACGTCGACATGAACGTGGTGCGGACCGACGGCGGCCGGTACGTCGAGCTGCAGGGGACCGGCGAGAAGACCCCCTTCTCCCCCCAGGAGATGATGGTGATGCTCGAGCTGGCCACGCACGGCACCAACCTGCTCTTCGACCACCAGCGGAAGGCGTTGCGCGACATCCTGCCGGCGCTCCTTCCCCGGCCGTGAATTCGGCCTCCCCCGCCGCCCGCCGCCCATGAGCGGCGACGGCCCGCGCCTCCTCGTCGCCACCTTCAATCCCGGCAAGGCACGCGAGCTGGGCCGCCTGCTCGCCGCGGCCGGTGTCGAGCCCCTGACCCTCTCCGATCTCGGCATCAGCGCCCCGTTCGAGGAAACGGGGGCGACCTACGAGGAGAACGCCCGAGGCAAGGCGGAGCACTACGCGAGGCAGTCCGGCATCGCCGCGCTGGCGGACGATTCCGGGCTGGAAGTCGAGGCGCTCGGCGGCCGGCCCGGGGTGCTCAGCGCCCGCTACGGCGGTCCGGGGCTCGATGACCCGGGCCGGTGCCGCATGCTCCTCCAGGAGATGGCCGGCGTGCCCGAGGAGCGCCGCGGGGCCCGATACGTCGCCGTCGCCGCCCTCGCCGCCCGGCCCGCCAGGCCCTGGCAGCCGGCCGGCCCGCCCGAGGGTGCGACCCGCCTGTTCCGGGCCAGCTGCGCCGGCCGCATCGCGATCGAAATGCGCGGCACGCGCGGCTTCGGCTACGACCCCATCTTTTTCTATCCCCCCTACGGCGCCACGTTCGGCGAGATCGACGACACCCGCAAGGACCGCGTGAGCCATCGCGCCCTGGCCTTTGCCGCCGTCGCGGCTTTCTTGAAAACCCCCCAAGGACTGGCTCTCCTGGGCGAATGAACCGCCAGACTCCGTCTCCAAGGCTCGAGCTCGGGAGTGCGCAGGCGGGGGCAGGGCACGGCGCCCCGGCCTGGGGACGCATCGTGCCGGCCGTGCGTTGACAGCGCCACGCACCTCCCCTATGCTCCCGCGCAGGGAGGCCCTGTCATGCTGCTCAACTGGCTCCTGATCATCGTCGGGGCGCTGTGCGTCCTGGTCGAGGTGGCGATGGGCGGGTTCGCCGGCTTCGACCTGGTGCTGATCGGGTCCGCCATCGCCGCCGGCGGCGTGATCGGCCTGTTCGCCGGAAACCCCGCCGTCGGGCTGATCGTGTCGGCCGCTTTGAGTCTCCTGTACATCGCGCTCGGGCGGCGCTGGGTCCGCGACCGCCTGCGCCATGCGACGGTGGCGAGCAATGCCGACGCGGTGGTCGGCCAGCGTGCCCTCGTGGTCCAGCGCGTCGCCGAGCACATCGCCGGCCAGGTCCGGGTCCGGGACGAGGTCTGGCGCGCCGCGCCGGCGCCGGGCGCCGCCGGCCCCTTCGAGCCGGGGGCCGAGGTCACCGTCGAAGGCGTGGACGGCGTCACACTCAGGGTGAGGTGAGGAGATGAACGAGCTGCCCTTCGGAACGCTGGGGTTCTTCGCACTGTCGATCGTCCTGTTCATCGCCCTCATCATGGTGGCGCGCTCGGCGCGCATCGTGTCGCAATACGAGAAGGGCCTGGTCATGCGCCTCGGCAAGTACAGGACCACGGTCGACTCAGGGCTGACCTTCCTCGTGCCGATGATCGAGAGCCTGATCAAGGTGGACATGCGCGAGCGGGTCATCAACGTCGAGCCGCAGAAGGTGATCACCAAGGACAACGTCGGAGTGACCGTGGACGCCGTCATCTATTACCGCATCAGCGACCCGGTGAAGGCGACCTTCGAGGTCCAGAACTTCGCCTACGCCGCCACCACGCTGGCGCAGACGAACCTGCGGAACCTCATCGGCGACAAGAGCCTGGACGAGACCCTGACGGCGCGCGACACGATCAACACGAACCTGCGCAACGTGCTGGACGAGGCCACCAACACCTGGGGCGTGAAGCTGACGCGCGTCGAGGTCCAGAAGATCGACCCGCCGGCCGACATCACCGAGGCGATGTCGCGCCAGATGAAGGCCGAGCGGGACAAGCGCGCCCAGATCCTGGAGGCGGAGGGGGTGAAGCAGTCGCAGATCCTCCAGGCGGAGGGGAGCAAGCAGTCGTCGATCCTGAAGGCCGACGGCGAGGCCCAGGCGCGCATCCTGCAGGCCAACGCCGAGGCCAAGGCGATCGAGGTGACGTCCGTGGCGGCCGAGACCTTCTTCAAGGACCGCGCCGAAGCTCGCCAGCGCCTCGACGTCCTGCGCGCGGTCCTGGCGCAGCAGACCAAGTTCGTCGTCCCTTCGGGATCGAACCTCCTCAACATCCTGGGGCTCGACGATCGCGGCGCCGGGCTCTTCCCGCAGGCCCCGCAGGCGCCGCACGGATCGCCGGCCCCGGCGCCGCCGCGGAAATTCCCGGGATAGCCGGGATTTCTCACCGGTCGTTATTCGGATCGCATTTCGCGCGAGTGCGATCCGTCCGCTGATCCA
>DASYUH010000001.1 GCA_036001465.1 Candidatus Polarisedimenticolia bacterium | reverse complement strand
CGGCGCTCCGGGACAGGAAGCGACCTGGCTCGCGGCCGTCATGATGGGCGGACTGCTGGCGCTCAACTACGCCGGGATCCGGACGGGGGCGCGGACGCAGAATGTCCTGTCGCTCTCCAAGATCGTCCTGATCGCCGGGCTGGCCACCGCGGGGATTCTGCTCGCCCGTTCCGGCGCCGCGACGGTCGGCGATGCGGCGCCGGCCTCTCCCGCCCCGGCCGGCTGGCTCGCCGCGCTCGTCGCGGTCTTCTACACCTACGGCGGCTACCAGAACACCATGAACCTGGCGGCGGACGTGCGGCAGCCCCGTCGCGGCCTGCCGCGGGCCGTCTGCGCCGGCATGCTCATCGTCACGGCGCTCTACCTGTCGATCAACCTCGCCTACGTCCGGGCGCTGGGCGCCCGCGGCGTCGCGGCCTCGCCGCTGGTCGCCGCCGATCTCGCCCGGAGCATCCTGGGCGGGGCGGGAGAGGCGTTCGTGTCGATCGCCATTTTTCTGTCCGCGGCCGGCTTCGTGAACGCGACGATGCTCCACCTGCCGCGCAGCTACCTGGCCATGGCCGAGGACCGGCTCCTTCCCGCCGTCCTGGGGCGGTTCGACCACCATACCCAGGCGCAGGGGCCGGGGCTCGCCTTTTTCGGCCTCACGGCGTTCGTGCCCCTCCTGTTCCTCGGCTCGTTCGAGAAGCTTCTGGGGTTCGTCATGTTCACCGACGCGCTGTCCCTGGCGGTCGTGGCGTCCTGCCTGTTCGTGCTGCGCCGGCGCGCGCCGGGGGACCGGGAGGATGGGATCTTCCGCATGCCGGGCTACCCGTGGCTCCCGGCCCTGTTCGTCCTCGCGGTCCTCGGCGTGGCGGCGCACATCGCCGTGCGACAGACGCCCACCGCGCTCGCCGGCTGCGCGGTGGCCGCCGCCGGCGTTCCGCTGTACGCTGTCCTGCGGAGGAGCCTGGGCCGCCCGGTCAATCCTCCGCTATCCGGGTCCTGAGATCCGCGAGCATGTTCCGGACGTGCGTCGCGCGCCAGAAGATCCGCCGGCACCCGGGACAGCGCGTGAAGCGGCGGCGGGTGCGATAGACGTAGGGCGGGACCTCGAGGCGGACGGACCGGCGTGACACGGGACGGGTGGCGCGGTTGCACTTGATGCAGCGGCGGAAAAGCCTATCTTTGCGGATGCGGAGCCCGCGCTCCGCGAGGACCTGGCGGATCTGGGCGCGCAGATCCTGGCTCCGGATCAGGATATGGTCGCGGGCGGCGCGCCTCTCGACCAGCCGGCGGTCGCAGGTCAGGATGGTGCGGCCCTCCCGGCGGGCGATCTCGACCAGCCTGCGGTCTTCGATGCGGGATTCGTAGAGGACGTCGTGCCCCAGGATGATGAGCCACTTCGCGAGGGTCCCGAGCATGCAGTCGGCCGCGAACTTCAAGGAGGCGCTCCTCATCTATAATTCTGCCACCATGTCGATGACACGGGAACTCGCTCTGGGCCTGGCCATCCTCCTGCTGGCGGCGGCCCCTTCGTCCGCCCAGGAACAGCAGGGCCCCGTGCCGGATTCCCCCCCCGCTCGCCGCGTCGTCGGGACGATCACCGGAACGGTCCAGGACCCGCATAAAAAGCCGATGGTGGGGTGCATGGTGCAGCTCAAGTCGAAGGGGCAGGACGGCGTCCTGCGCGTCACGGGGACGGACGACAGAGGGGCCTATGTCTTCAAGGACCTGCCGGCGGGGACCTACGACATCGAGGTCGGAACGCTGGAGGACCTGACCCGCAGGAAAGAGAGGATCGAGGTCAGACCGCCCTTCAGGAACATCGTGGATTTCGAGATGGGGCCGCAGTCGGGAGACAAGGGGATCAGGGACCCCGCTGTGCTGCTCGGGGAGGCTTTGAAGAAGCAGGCGACCGCCGGCACGCCGGGAGCCGCCGCGCGGGAGGAACCGGCGGGACCGGTGCCGGTCCGGGGCACGTTCGTCGACGCGCAGAGGCGGCCGATCCCCGAGGTCTCCGTGATGCTCCTCCCGCTGGCGGGCCAAGGGGTCTTCCAGGCCTTCTCGGGAATCGACGGGGCGTTCTCGCTGCCGGCCGTCCCGCCCGGGAGGTACCGGGTGCTGGTCTCCTCGCCCGGATACGTCTCGATCGACTTGAAGTCGGTCGACGTGTCCCCCGCGTACGGCCTCAAGCTGAGCCTGTCCCTGGTCGACTACCCGCTGAACTTCAAGGGGCGAACGGAGGACCGGCCCCCTCCGGAAGAGCCTCTGACGGTCCCCCCGCAGAGGCGGTGAGCCTTCCGGGCCCGTGCTAACATTCCTCAACCTGGTTCGAGGGGCAGTGGCGGATGGGGCGTTCGTTCAGGTGGATGATTCCTGCGGCGGCCGCCGGCCTGGCCGCCCTGGCGCTCCTTCCCGACGGCGGCCGCGGCATCCGGGCCGCCGACCCGGCCGTCACAGCCCCGTATCTCCTCACGGTCACGCCTGACATCCTGATCGCCGGTCAGCGGGTGGGGGACCCCACCGGGCCGGCGCTCTCCTTCGAATTCACCCTCCCCGAAACCCTCCAGGGCGGCGGGCTGCCGGCGACGATCAACACCGGGTGGGAGGGGGACCGGTCGATCGTGCAGATCGAGCTGCCGCTGGCGAGCTCGCTCAGCAGCGACACGGACAACGTGTCGACCGGCGTGGGGGAGTTCGACAGCCCTCTCCTGTGCTGGAAGAATCTTCCCTGCGCCTTCGCGGGACAGGATGGCTACTGGCAGGCAGTCCTCGTGGGGCAGAAGGGGGCCGGGCGCGAGGTCCAGCTCGCCGTCGCGACGTTCGATCCGATCGCCCTTCTTCCCTACCCGCACATTCTGGGGGTCTACCTCCAGCCCTGGCAGCTCATGACGGCGGGGGACCGCCTGCGCCTGACCTACAAGGGAAAAGTCCCGGCGCGCGCCACCGCCTGGACGGAACGTCCGCTGCGGGCGCACTTCCGCTATCGATCGTTCGTGACCCTGCCGAACGGGACCCCCAAGGCGGGCCCCTGGACCGTCCTGAGCGATGACCAGGTGGAGCCGCTCACCATCGAGCCGCTGCCGGACGCCGCATTCGTGCGGGCGCTGGCGCCTCTGGACGTCCAGGCCGGCACGCCGTTCACATTCTCGGTCGTCGTCACCGATCGCTACGGCAATCCGCGGCCGATCACGGGATCGGTCGACCTGACCGGCGGCGTGACCGCCTCGCTCGCGTTCCAGAACGAGTGGCGCCGCGAGTCGACGGCGATCTACGCGGCCGCCGGGAGCTATCGCATCGTGCCGGCCCTCGCGGGCGCGCGGCCGGTCTACCACTACACCCGGGCCTGGGACGGCCCGCCGCCGGCGCAGCGCCTGGTGGGGGACCTGCACGTGCACTCGGGGGACGGCGGCGAGACGCGCAAGTTCCTGGGCTGGATCACTCCCGGCGATCACATGGCGCTGTACACGACCGCCCGGGACACCCTGACCCACCTGCGTGAGGTCGCGGGCGAGGACTTCGCCGCCCTCACCGAGCACTCGGTGCGCACGGAGGGCTACCGGCTGCCGCCCGCCGTCGCCGCCGATCCCGAGTTTGCCGCGGGGGGGCGCTGCGTCGGGGAGATGTTTCCGATTCGCGGGCTGGGAGACTGGTGGTCGCATGCCCAGGGGGTCGCCCGCGCGTTCGACACCGAATCGGCCGGGTCGTTCATCGTCTTCCCGGGCTACGAATGGCACAGCCACCACCTCAACCTGTTCGTGGCGACGTACCTGCACCGCATCGTCATGTTCCGGGACTTCGATCCGGTCGACGCGCTGCCGATCCTGCCGGGCGACGCCCGCTTCCTGCCGCCGCAGTGCCTCGAGCGCTTCTACAACCTGGCGGGATACGGGCCCGATCGCGTCCTCGTGATACCGCACATGATGTCGTCCTACGAGAAGAACATCGACTGGGACTACGCCTACGGCTACTCGCCGGTCGCCCCGCGCTCGCTGGTCGAGGCGTACCAGAGGGTGGGCGAGATCTTCTCGGCGCGCAACTACAACCAGCAGTCGATCACCGCAAAGCCATACCAGGGGGAAGGCGCCTGGACGGCCTTCGAGGGGGAGGATCCCTCGCCCGGCGTCTGGAGCTTCCGCTACGGCTGGCGCAACCGGGCGGCGCACCTCGGCGTCATCGGGTCCTCGGACAACCACTCGCAGATGGCGGGGACCAACGACGACATGGCCGCCGACGGCGGCCGGTATCATTTCAACGAGCCGGCGGGGTTCGCCGTCGTCCTGGCGTCGTCCCGCGACCGGGCCGGCATCTTCGACGCGCTCGGCGCGCGACGCACCTACGCCACCACCGGCGTGCGCGCCTGGCTGGACTTCAGGGTCGGGGGATGGCCGATGGGAAGCTCGATCAGCGTCCGCGGCCCCGGCCCGATCAGCGCCGGCATCGACGTGATGGCCGGCATGACGATCACGCGCCTGGAGGTCTGGGGCGCGCAGGCGGGGAACCCCTTCGTGCCCTACCAGCTGCTGCGCTCGGAGACGCCCAACGCCGAGACATGGACCGGGACGCTCGCGCTCCAGAACCCGCTTCCGGCCGACGGGTTCTGGCCGCAGGAGTGGCTGTACTACGTGCGCGTGTTCCTGGAAACGCCCGGCGCGGAGGACGGCCAGGCGGACGATGTGGTCTGGTCCAGTCCCGTCTGGGTGACCTGGTCCCGCTGACCGGTCCCTACTTCACGGACTTCTTGACGGCGTAGTACCCGCTGCGCGTCCGGACGTCCAGATCGCGGCCCGACGCCCCATCCAGCTTGATCTTGCGCCAGCGGCCGTCCCAGACCGTGTTCGCCGGCTCGTAGGTGAGGTAGTACTGGCTCTTCAGCTCGTCCGCGATCTCCTGGTACACGTCCTGCAGCTCCTCCACCTTCGACGGGAAGTAGGCCCTTCCGCCGGTCTCCTCGGAGAGCGTCTTGAGGATGCGGCGCAGATCGACGTCCAGGAACGTCGTCCCCATGCCGACGGGATAGATGATCATGTCGGAGACCTTGGCCTCGTCCAGGATGCGCTTGAAGGAGAACTTGCTCGACGTGTCGTCGCCGTCGGTCAGGAGGATGATCGCCTTGCGCCCCTCGATGCCGCGGAGCCTGCGGAACGAGGCGTACAGGGCGTCGTAGAGCGCCGTGCCGCCGAGGGCGTTGGTGCTGGTGATCGCCCTGCGCAGCAGGTCCTTGTCGTTCGTCAGGTCCTGCAACAAATAGACCTTTTCGTCGAAGTCGATCACCAGGGCCCGGTCCTCGATCCCCAGGTTGTCGACGAACCGGCCCGCGGCGACGTGCACCTTGTCCATCGCCGCCTGCATGCTCCCGCTGCTGTCGAGGATGACGGCCAGGGTCATCGGACGCTTCTCGATGTAGAAGTCGATGATCTTCTGGCGCACGCCGTCCTCTTCGAGGACGAGGTCCTCCTTCTTCAGATTGACGGCGGGGCGGTGATCGCCCCCCTTCTCGTGGGCGCTGGCGAACAGGATGACCCGGTTCACCTCGACCGTGTAGTTGAGGACGACCTTCTTCAGAATGACCGTGTCCGAGACCGTGACCCCCTCGCGGTGGTACCCGACGGCCCGGATCACCCACGAGCGCGGATCGGAGCCGAAGTCGAAGAAGCACTTGTACGGCGGCTCGGTGTCGATGAAGACCAGCCGGTCGTCGACGAAGAACTCGACCTTCTCGATCAGGGCCGGATCGGCCGATGCGACCTCGGCATCGATCTCCGAGCGCCCGAAGCGGAAATCGTTGTTCAGTGGGTTGGTGATCCGGATGGCGAACCCCTTGCGCGTGCGCACCTGCGGTGGCTTGGGCGTCGCTCCTTCCGGCGCGGGCGCGGGCGCCTGCGGCTCGGCGGCGGTCGGGGGGGCCGGAGCGGGGGCCGGGGCGGGCTCCTGCCCGCGCGCGCCCGGCCCCTTCAGAAGGAGGACACAGACGAGGACCACCGGGACGAGGACCGATCCGCGCCGCCTCACGGCACGCTTCCCGCGCCCGAACCCGGCGAAGGCCGGCCCAGGCTCTCGAGAATCCGCCGGACCTGGGCGATCTCCGGCCCGGGCCTGGCACGCTCCAGGAACGACTGGTAGGCGGCGCGGGCCGCATCCTTGCGGCCCAGGCGGAGGCAGGCGTTCCCCAGATACAGGAAGCCGCGCGCGTCCCCGGTCGCGCCCGACACGTAGGACGAGAACGCTTCGATCGCCTGCTCGTCGAGGCGCAGGGCGGCGCGCGCCACCCCCAGGTTGAACAGCGCGGCGGCACGCAGCTCGGCCGGGACCCGATCCGGAGACTCGCTGCCTGCGTCGCCGGCCGCCGGCTGCGCCAGGCTCGAGAACAGATCGGCGGCGCGAGGGTAGAGGCGCGCCGCCAGGAACTCGGTCCCCGCCTCGAACGTCGCCTGGGCCGCCGAAATCGGGGCGCTGCCCGGCGCCGCGGCCGGGCCGGCGGGCGCCGGCGTCGAAAGCAGGGTGGCTGCGTCCAGGAAGAGCTCTCCGGCCCGCCGGTGCGCGCCCTGGGTCGAGAGGAAGCGGGCCAGAGCGACGAGATCCGAGGGGGCCGCCGGAACGCGTCCGGCCGCGGCGACCAGTCCGGCGTGGATGGCGGCGTCCTGCCGCACGCGCTTGAGGGCCTCGGCGACGGCCCGCCGCATGAGCGCGTCGTCGATGCCGCGCTCGTGCAGCCCTTCCAGGACCTCGAGGGCGGCGGGGAAGTCCTCCCGGGCGCGCTTCAGGTCGGACAGCACCAGGTGCGCCCCGGAGTGGTCGGGGTCCTGCGCCAGCGCCGCCTGGATCTCCGCCTCGGCGCGCACGAACGTCTGCAGCTCGAGATAAATCCGGGCGAGGGACACGTAGGGCTCGGGATCCAGGGGGGTGAGGGTCTGGGACTTGCGGATGGCGGCGATGGCATCGTCATAAAGCTTCTCGCGCGCGTAGGCCACGCCGAGCCGGGTGAACGCGCTGGAGAAATCCGGCTTCATCGCGATCGCCTTCAGGAAGAGCTGGATGGCGTCCTCCGGCCGGTCCTTGCGCAGGTACAGGTCCCCCAGGTGCGTGTAGGCGTCGGCGAAGGCGACGTTGATCTCCAGGGCCTTGCGGTACTGCGTCTCGGCCTCGTCGTCCTGGCCGATCGTCTCGAACAGCCGTCCCAGCCCGTCGTATGCCGGGGCGTACCCCGCCTGCAGCTCGAGGGCGCGCAGGTATTCGGCGCGCGCCTCGCCGGTGTCCCCCTGCTTCAGGCAGGCGTCACCGAGAGCCAGGTGGGCCTGCACGTAGTCGGGCTGCAGGTCGAGCGCGATCTTGAGCGGCTCGATCGCCTCGCCGTAGCGCCGGTCGGCGTTCAGGCAGATGCCCAGGTAGTAAAACGCCAGGAACGAGTTGAGGTTGATGTTGACGACCTGCTGCAGGGCCTGGATGGCGTCCTTGTACTTGCCCTCCCGGTAGAGGCGCATCCCCTCGGACTGCAGCCTGAAGGACTGCGTGCGGGCGTCCGGGGCCGGGATGGCGAGGGACGGGGAGGGAAACGCCAGGGAGCCGGCGATCAGGGCGGCGGTCAGGATCCGGAGGCGCATCAGTACGCGCTCAGTTCCTTCATGACGCGGACCAGGTCCTCGACCTGGGGCAGGATGCGGTCCTCGAGGCCGGGCTCGTACGCCACGAACGTGTCGAGGGCGGCCACGCGCCGCACCGGGGCGTCCAGGAACTCGAACAGGCGATCGGCGATGAGCGCCGCGATCTCGGCCCCGTAGCCGAACGAGATGGGATCCTCGTAGGCGACCAGCGCCTTCCCGGTCTTGCCCACCGAGGCCGCCACGGTTTCCCAGTCGAACGGGCTGAGGGAGCGCAGGTCGATCACCTCCGCCTCGACACCCGAGGCGGCCAGGGTGCGCGCGGCGCGCAGCGAGCGCTCCACCAGGGCCCCGTACGTGACGACCGTCAGGTCGCGGCCCTCGCGGGCGATGGTGGCGCGGCCGAACGGGATGGAGTGGTCGGGACCGGGATACGGGCTCTTGTTGTAGATCTGGCGGTACAGGTGCTTGTGCTCCAGGAACAGCACCGGGTCGTCGCAGCGGATGGCGGTGCGCAGGAGGCCGTTGGCGTCGAGCGCGGTCGACGGCATCACGACGCGCAGCCCCGGTATGGCGGTCAGGATCGAGGCGCCCGACTGGCTGTGGTAGATGGCCCCTCCCTGGAGGTACCCACCGATCGGAACGCGGACGACCAGCGGGCAGGAGAAGGCGCCGTTCGACCGCCAGCGCAGGAGCGCCAGCTCGTTGCGCACCTGCATCATCGCCGGCCAGAAATAGTCGTAGAACTGGATCTCGATCACCGGCTTGAGGCCGCGGGTCGCCATGCCGATCGCCCGGCCGAGGATGCCGGCCTCGGCGATCGGAGCGTTGAAGACACGGGCCGATCCGAAGCGGCGCTGCAGGTTGTGCGTCACCTTGAAGACGCCCCCCTTGCCCTTGACCTTCGCGAGGTTCTCCTCCCGCGTGCAGTCGGCGACGTCCTCGCCGAACACGACGAGGCGCTCGTCGCGCTCCATCTCGTGCCGCAGGCAGTCGTTCAGGAGATCGACCATGGTGCGCGGCTCGCCGGAGAGCCGCGGCGGCGAGTCGAAACGGGAGGAGGCCGGGTCGATCTCCTCCGAGTGAATGTGCCGCATGACCGTGGAGGGGTCGGGGCGAGCCGCGGCCAGGGCCGACTGCGCCGCCTCGTCCACCTCGCGGTCGACCTCGTCGCGCAGCGCCGCGAGGAAGCCCGGGTCGGCGACGCGGCCGGCGATGAGGAATTTCTCGAAACGCGGGATCGGATCGCGCTCCGCCTCGCGGGCGCGCTCCGCGTCCGTCTTGTAGAGCGTCTCATCATCTGAAAGCGAGTGCGAGTAGGGGCGGATCGTGTGCGCGTGCACCAGGGCGGGGCCGCCGTCCCGGGCGCGCACCACATCGAGGGCCCGCTTCAGGGCCGCGTACGAGGCCAGGACGTCGCAGCCGTCCACCTCCTGGACGTCGAGCCCCGGGAACGCCGCGACGAGGCGCGAGATGCTGCCGCCCGCGGTCTGGGCCTCGACCGGCACCGAGATGGCGAACTCGTTGTCGGTGATCAGGTAGAGCACCCGGGCCCGGCGCAGGCAGGCCGCGTTCAGCGACTCCCAGAACTCCCCCTCGCTGGTGGCGCCGTCGCCGCCGGAGACGTAGACGACGGCGTCGGAGGCCGGGTCGAGCAGTCGCTCCGCCTCGGCGCAGCCGACCGCCTGCAGGAACTGCGTGCCGGTCGGGCTCGACTGGGACACGATGCGGAGACGCCTGTGCCCCCAGTGGCTCGGCATCTGGCGGCCGCCCGAGGCCGGATCGTCGGCCGCTCCGGCGGCCTGGAGGAACATCTCGCGCGGGGTGACGCCGATCTGAAGACAGAGGGCGCGGTCGCGGTAGTAGGGGTACAGCCAGTCCTGCCCGGGCCTCAATAAATGACCGGCCGCGGCGAGCACCGCCTCGTGGCCCGCTCCGCTGATCTGGAAGTAGATGCGGTTCTGTCGCTTGAGCTGGACCTCCTTGTCGTCGATCCGCCGCGACAGGACCATGGTGCGGTAGAGGCCGATCAGGTCCTCGCGCCCGAGCCCGAGGTCCTTCGGATCCTGGAGAGCGATCTCCCGTTTCTCCTGGCCGCGCTCGGCGGTCCTGGTGCGCATCGAGTCTCCCCGTGCCAGCAGCCGATCCGAATACCCGGACGGGCTCCTGGGGCCTATGATACCCGCCGGGCGCCCGCGGAGCGAGTCGCCCGCTTGCCCCGGGCGCCGCGCGGCGCGGCCGGCCCGGCAGCCCCGGCCCCCGGCCCTGCGTAGACCCCGATCACGGCGTCCTGCGGATCGGGCATCCGGCTCGCGCGGCTCTCCAGGGCCTCCCGCTCGGCCTCGTCCACCTCGGCGATGACGGCGGCCTCGGCCTCTTCCAGGGCGCGCCGGTTGGCCTCCCGCCGGTCCGCGGCGCCCAGGCGCCGCCGCCTTCCGTCCAGGGCAGGGGCGTCCTCCATAAGATAGGCCTCGTACGTGCCGATGGGGTCCCGGAGGCCCCAGTAACGGAATTGTTCCGGGCCGAACAGCGCCCTGCCCTCCGCCTCGTCGTGCGTGGCGTGGCCGCCCATGCGGAAGGTCCTGGCATTGAGGATGAACGGCCCCTCCCCCTTGCGGCAGCGCCCGGCCAGGAGCCGGGTCGCGGCGTAGACGTCCAGGACGTTGTTCCCCTCGCACGAGAGTCCGTCGACGCCATAGGCCGGTCGGAGCGCCTCCATCGGCCCCTTGCTGTGCTTCTCGACGTGGGTGCCCAGGGCCACCTGGTTGTTCTGCACCACGAAGATCACCGGCACCTTCAGGACCGCGGCGAAGTTCATCCCCTCGTGAAAGGCGCCCGTCCGGGTGGCGCCGTCGCCGGCCCACGTGAGCCCGACCCGTTTCTCGCCCCTCTGCATGAACGCCAGGCCGATGCCGGTGAAGACCGGCACGAAGCTCCCCATCTGGCTGGCCGGCGGAATGACCCCGAGCGACGGATCGCCGGTGTGCAGATCGCGGCCCCTGGTGATCTGATCGGCGGTGCCCAGGTAGGCCTTCAGCGTCTGCGCCACCTTCATGCCCATCTCGGCGCAGGCTCCGGCGTTCCGGATCATGGGGCCCGAGACGTCCCCCTTCTCGAGCGCGTGCACGCTGCCGACCGTGACCGCCTCCTCGCCCGTGCCGAGCCAGGCCTTCGAGATCACCCCCTGCCGCACCCAGCGCTTCAGGGTGATGTCGGTCAGACGGCACCGGAGCAGCCCCTGGTACAGCCGGAGGAGGGCCTCAGGACCGAGACCGTTGACGATCCGGAGGCGTCGCGGGTCCCGGCGCAGCGTCTGCCGGTACTCGGTCATGACCCCGGGGTCGGCCTCGAAGGCGACGTATTCGGGAGGATCGAAGGCCGGGTGGCGCTTCATCGCGTCATCCGATCCTTCATTTCGCGCACGGCCCGCTCCATCCCCACCAGGGCGGCGCGCGCCACGATGGAGTGGCCGATGTTCAGCTCCTCGATCTCCGCGATCCGGACGATGGGGCGGACGTTGCGGTAGTTGAGGCCGTGGCCGGCCAGCACCCGGAGGCCCAGCTTGGAGGCGGCGCGCGCCGCCTGCGCCACCTTCTCCGCCTCGGCCGCGGCCTGGGCCGGCTTCGTCGCCTCCGAGTACTTGGCGGTGTTGATCTCGATGACGCCGATCTCCAGCTTGGCGATCGCCTTGATCTGATCGTAGTCGGGATCGACGAAGACCGACACCTCGCACCCCGCCGCCCTCAGGTCGTGCGCGGTCTTGCGGACCAGGTTCTGGTTCAGGAGGACGTCCAGCCCGCCTTCCGTGGTGATCTCCTCCCGGCGCTCCGGGACCAGCGTCACCGTGTCCGGCTTGTGGGTCGAGGCGATGGTGACCATCTGCGGGGTGGCCGCGGCCTCGAGGTTGAGCCGCGTCGTGATCGAGCGCCGCAGCAGGTCCACGTCCCGGTCCTGGATGTGCCGCCGGTCGCCGCGCAGGTGGATGGTGATCTGATCGGCCCCGGCCATCTCCGCGAGAATCGCCGCCGCGACGGGATCCGGCTCGCGCGAGCGGCGCGCCTCGCGCAGGGTGGCGATGTGGTCGACGTTCACTCCGAGTCTCACCGGTTCCATCGGGCCTCCCTCTCGGACACGCTCCTCAGCTGTCCCGGCCGATCGCCTTCTCGATGACCGACCTCAAGCGCGCGGCCGCCTGCTCGACGGCTTCGAGCGACTCCCCCTCCACCATGATGCGGGCCTTCGGCTCGGTGCCGGAATAGCGCACCAGCACGCGCCCGCCCGCCCCCATGCGGCGCTCCTCCTCGCGAATGGCGGGGCCGATGCACGCGTGGGCATCGAGGGGAGGGCGTTCGCGCACGGGCACGTTCAGCAGGATCTGCGGGCAGGGCCTGATGGTCGCGGCCCAGGCCGCCAGGTCGAGGCCCGTGCGCCTCAGCAGGTCGAGGAAGAGGAGGGCGGTCAGGAGCCCGTCCCCCGTCGTCGCCCGTTCCAGGAAGATGACGTGGCCGGACTGCTCGCCGCCCAGGACGTGCCCGCCGCGCTGCATCTCCTCGAGTACGTACTTGTCCCCCACCGGGGCGCGCAGCAGCCGGACCCCTTCCGACTCGAGCGCCCGCTCGAGCCAGAGATTGCTCATCACGGTTCCGACGACGCTCCCGCTGCGAAGCCGCCCGGACGCCTTCAGGTCCAGGGCCGCCAGGAAGAGAACGTAGTCGCCGTCCAGGACGCGGCCGCCGGCATCCACGACCTGAAGCCGATCGGCATCGCCGTCGAACGCCAGCCCCATACGGGCCTTCCGGCTTCTCACCTCGGCGGCCAGGTCGCCGGGATGGAGGGCGCCGCAGCGTTCGTTGATGTTGCGGCCGTCGGGGCGGGCGTGAATGGCGGTCACGGTCGCGCCGCAGCGCCGGAAGAGCTCGGGGGCGAGGTCGGACGCGGCGCCATTGGCGCAATCGAGGACGATGCTCCATCCCGAGAGCGATGGGCCCGGCTCGATGGCATCGAGCAGCCAGGTCAGGTAGCGGTCCCTCAGGTCCTGCGGCCGGAAGACCGGCGGATCGGACCGCGGCTCCCCGGGCGGGCCGGACCGCTCCGGGAGCGCCGCCTTGCCGCCGTCGAGGACGAGCCGCTCGATGTCGATCTCCAGCCGGTCGGGGATCTTCTCTCCGGTGCCGGAGAAGACCTTGATGCCGTTGTCCCGGTAGGGATTGTGCGACGCCGAGACCACGAGGCCGGCGTCGTAGCCCGCCAGGCGCGTGATGCAGGCCACCGCGGGCGTGGTCAGGACGCCGGCGAGATCGACGCGGCCTCCGCCGGCGCGGATGCCGCGCGCCAGCGCCTCCTCGATGACGGGTCCCGACTCGCGAGTGTCGCGACCGATGACGATCCGCGGCGGCCCGCCCGCGGCAGACGGCAGGGACGCGGCGAGCGCGCGCCCGAGGCGCGCGACCGTGGAATCGTCGAGCGGGAATTCACCCGCGACCCCACGGATGCCGTCGGTGCCGAAGAGCCGCTTCAAGGCTGGCCCCCGCGTCCGATGCCGAAGCGCCGCGGCGTCGTCGGCCGCGCGCTGACGCCGCCCGGCGTCCCTGCCCCCGGGGCGGCTCCGGGGGGCGACCCGGGAGTCCGGGCGATGCTGATGCGGACGCGCACCGGCCCCCGGGGGGAGACGACGCGCACCCGGCTCCAGGACGGGGCATCGGGGATCGGCGTCGCCGCCACCTCGTAGTCCGAGGTCTCCCCGTCGAGCAGGATGGTTCCCGTCAGGGCGCGGATCACCTTCGTCACCTCGTTGGCCGGACCCTCGATCGACACCCGGGGAGGATCGACGACGTGCCGCACCTTCTCGTAGCCCGAAGGCAGCGTCCCGGAGAACTCGGCCACGACCGGAACGTCGCGCCGCACCTTGCGGTCGATGCTCACCTTGATCAGGTCGGGGCTGATGTGATCGATCTGCGCCCCTCCCGGCGCCCTGATCATCCCGGGCGTCATCGTGACGTACTGCTCGCCGAGGGGGGCGTTCGCCATGTCGATGCGGGCCGCCAGGCGGTCCTCGGTGATGGTCCGCAGGACCGGCTCGGGGGCGCGCAGCCGGACCACCACGGAGTCCACCACCCGCCCCGACAGGTCGAGGTCCGCCGGCAGGTTCACGTACTGCAGGGGGACGGCGAAGTCCCTGATCAGATCCTGCTCGCTGCGCACGACGTACCAGCAGACGATCGCCAGGAGCAGCGAGAAGCCCTTGAGGTAGAGGTTCCGGCCCAGGTTGAAGCGCATCAGGCTCCTAGGCGGCGTGCGTCCGCGTGGCGGCGGCCCCGGCGTCCGGGTGCGACGCGTCGCGGCCGCCCAGGTGGG
Source organism: Candidatus Polarisedimenticolia bacterium (assembly GCA_036001465.1). Lineage (NCBI taxonomy): Bacteria > Pseudomonadati > Acidobacteriota > Candidatus Polarisedimenticolia > Candidatus Polarisedimenticolia bacterium. The sequence continues at coordinate 4,478 of DASYUH010000001.1, read as the reverse complement.
TGCGCAGGAAGGCCCGGAGCGACGCCCGGTCGAGGAGGCCGCTGAGTCCCCCGTCCACCGCGCCCCGGATCGTGCCGTGCTCCTCCGAGATCACGATCACGACGCTGTCGTACTCCTCGGTCAGCCCGACCGCCGCCCGGTGGCGCGATCCGTATTCGTGCGACAGCTGCGGATTGGTGGTCACGGGGAGGAAGCACGAGGCGGCCTTGACGCGCCCCTCGCCGATGATCACGGCCCCGTCGTGCATGGGCGATCCGGGGGTGAAGACGTTCATCAAGAGGTCATAGGAGATCGACGCGTCGAGCTGGATCCCCGAGTCGATCTGGTCCGGCAGCGCCTGCTCCCTCTCGATGACGATGAGCGCCCCGGTGGGCCGCGCGGCGAGCGTGACCGCCGCCTGAATGATCTCGTCCAGCATCCTGTCGGTCATCTCGGCATAGCCCAGCCTCAACAGCGACGTCCGTCCGAGCCGGGCCAGCGCGCGCCGGATCGTCGTCTGGAACAGGATGATGATGGCGAACGGCGCGTAGAACAGCACGTGCCCCAGCACCCTGTGGATCGTGCGCATGTAGAGGAAGCGCTCCGGGGCCGTCAGGCTGTAAAGGAGGAGCACCAGGAGGACGCCGAGGAGCGTCTGCAGCGCGCGCGTCCCCTTCAGCAGGAGGCCGAGCTGGTAGATCAGGATGGTCATGATCAGGATGTCGGCGAGGTCCCGCCAGTCGAGGTTCAAGGCGGTGATCTGATTCAGGAACGACTCGATCATGGCGCCGGGTCCCGCAGGACGGCGTCGCAGAGGGAGGCGACGCGCGCCGCCTCCCGGACGTCGTGCGCCCTGATGATATCAGCGCCGCCCAGGATGGCCAATGCCTCCGCGGCCAGACTCGACGCCAGCCTCCGGTCCGGCGGATCATCCGACGGCCCTTGGAGAAACGATTTGCGCGAAGCGCCGATGAGGATCGGCCGGCCCAGGGACGCGAGGACCTGCAGGTGACGCAGGATGGCGAGGTTGTCCCGGCGGCGCTTGCCGAAACCGATACCCGGGTCGATGAGGATCCTGTCCTCGCGCACGCCCGCCCGGACGGCGCGATCGATCTGCGCGCGCAGGAAGGCGGCGATCTCCGGGAGCAGGTGGGTGTAGCGCGGCGCCTTCTGCATGGTGAGGGGCGTGCCCTGCGTATGCTGGATGACCAGGGGCAGGCCGCTGTCGGCCGCCACCGCCGCCATCGCCGGATCGAACGTCAGCCCCGAGACGTCGTTGATGAGATCGGCGCCCGCCCGGGCGGCGCGGCGGGCCACCTCGGCCTTGCGCGTATCCACCGAGACGAGGGGCCGATCCCCTCCCGCGCTGCGGAACGTCCCGACGACCTCCTCCAGGACCGGCATCAGGCGCCGCAGCTCCTCGACGAGCGGGACCGGCTTCGCTCCGGGGCGGGTCGACTCGGCGCCGATGTCGACGATCGCGGCCCCCTCCCGCGCCATCTGCAGGGCGCGCTCGACCGCCGCGCGTCCCCCGAAGTGGCGGCCCCCGTCCGAGAATGAATCGGGCGTGACGTTCAGGATGCCCATGACGAGCGTCCGGCCGCCGAACGTCAGGCGGCCGCGCGCCAGCGCCAGGACGCGCGGCCGGGTGGACGAGCGCAGCAGGACATCGCGGACCTCCGCCGCGATCGACCGGGTGGCCTGGTTCCTCGCGGCGCTCTCGAGGAAGGCGTGGAACTCCTTCCCGTCGCCCTGGAGGAGGACGACGGATGCGCGCCCCCGCCGGCCGGGCGCTCCGTGGGCGGACCCCCCGGAGACGGTCATCAATCGGCAGAGCGCCCGGGCGAGGCGCGGGGGAACCGCCTCGAGGCGCACGGTCCGGACGGCCGCGTCGCTCCTCAGGGGCGGCACGCCCAGCCGCCGCCGGTCACCGGAGCGCGAGGGGAAGGACGTCGAAGCCACAACCAACGCGTTGCAGGTCATTGTCACGCGCGGCGGGAACAGTTCAGGAAGGCTGCTTGATCGGATTAGGCGCGATCGCCGGGCGCGGGCGTTCGGCGGACGGTTCCGGGGCCGGGCGCGTCGCCGGCTGCGCCGGCTGCCGGCGCTTGCGGGCGATGAACGCGACCGGGTCCTCTCCCTTGATCAGGGTGGTCACTTCGTCGCCGTCCAGGACCTCGTACTCCAGGAGCGCCTCGGCCACCCGCACTAGGGCGTCGCGATTGGACTCGATCACCTTGCTGGCCCGCGCGTAGGCCTCCAGGCAGATCGTCTTGACCTCCTGGTCGATGAGCACGGCGCTCGCCTCGCTGTAGTCCTGGTGCTGCGCGATCTCCCGGCCGAGGAAGATCTGCTCCTCCTTCTTGCCGAAGGTGAGCGGCCCCAGCGTGTCGCTCATGCCCCACTCGCACACCATCCGGCGCGCCATGTCGGTCGCCTTCTCCAGGTCGTCCCCGGCGCCGGTCGTCAGGACGCTCATGAACATCTGCTCCGAGACGCGCCCGCCCATCATCACCGACAGGGTGCTCTCCAGGTAGTCGCGGGTGTAGTTGTGGCGGTCGTCGATCGGCAGCTGCTGCGTGACGCCCAGCGCCATGCCGCGCGGGATGATGGTGACCTTGTGGATCGGGTCCGCGTGCGGCATGAAGTAGGCCACCAGGGCGTGTCCCGCCTCGTGGTAGGCCGTCAGCCGCTTCTCCTTCTCGGAGATGATGAGCGATCGCCGCTCGGTGCCCATGAGGACCTTGTCCTTCGACGACTCGAAGTCCTCCATGTACACGACCTTCTTGTTGTAGCGCGCCGCATTCAGGGCCGCCTCGTTCACCAGGTTCGCCAGATCGGCGCCCGAGAAGCCGGGGGTGCCCCGGGCGAGCACGACGAGGTCGACGTCGTCGGAGAGGGGAATCTTGCGGGTGTGGACCTTGAAGATCTCCTCGCGCCCCTTCACGTCGGGGCGGGGGACCACGACTCGCCGGTCGAACCGCCCGGGACGGAGCAGGGCCGGGTCGAGGACGTCCGGCCGGTTGGTCGCGGCGATCAGGATGACGCCGTCGTTCGACTCGAAGCCGTCCATCTCGACCAGCAGCTGGTTCAGGGTCTGCTCGCGCTCGTCGTGGCCGCCGCCCAGGCCCGCGCCGCGGTGCCGGCCGACGGCGTCGATCTCGTCGATGAAGATGATGCAGGGGGCGTTCTTCTTCCCCTGCTCGAACAGATCCCGCACCCGCGAAGCACCCACGCCCACGAACATCTCGACGAAGTCGGAGCCCGAGATGGAGAAGAACGGCACGTTGGCCTCGCCCGAGATGGCCCGCGCCAGAAGTGTCTTGCCGGTCCCCGGCGGGCCCATCAGCAGCACCCCCTTGGGGATCTTCCCGCCCAGCTTCTGGAACTTCTGCGGCTCACGCAGGAACTCGATGATCTCCTGGAGCTCCTCCTTGGCCTCGTCCACACCCGCCACATCCTTGAACGTCACCTTCTTCTGCTGGCTGGCCAGCAGCTTGGCCTTGGACTTGCCGAAGCTGAGCGCCTTGTTGCCCCCGCTCTGCATCTGGCGCATGAAGAAGATCCAGAAGCCGATGATCAGGACGAAGGGCGCGGCGGTGATCAGGGCGCTGGCCCAGTTGGAGGTCTGGTCGCTCTGGACGGTCACGGCCACGTTCTTCTCGAGCAGCTTGTCGACGAGCTTCTCGTAGCGGGCGGGGGCGAAGGTCCGGAAGGCGTCGTGGGCGGCGTCGTGGCCGCGGATCTCGTTCCCCTGGATCGTCACGTCCTGGACCTGTCCGGCCTCGACCTTGGTCATGAACTCGGAGAACTTGAGGGGCTTCTCCTTGTTCTGGTACTGGGCCAGGTGCCACGCCAGGAAGATCACCACCAGCAGCGACAGCCACAGCATTACGGTCTTGAACGTTGCGTTCACTTTCTCAGGCCTCCCGAGGCCACTCTCATGGTCTCCCTAGCTCCCCGGCGTGATCGTGATCTTGCGTCCCTCGGCCGGCGGTGCCGGACGCGGGATGGTCCCGATGTAGGGGAGCCCGCGATAGTACTCGGCAAAGTCCAGGCCATACCCCACGAGAAACCGCTCCATCGGCTCGGTGATCGTGAAGGCCGCCCAGTCGGGATGCACGTCGATCTTCCGCTCGCCCGGCTTGTCGATCAGGGCGCAGACCTTCAGGGTCGCGGGCTCGTGCTCGCGGATGTGGTCGAGGAGGAAGTTCAACGTGATCCCCGTATCGATGATGTCGTTGATGAGCAGGATGTGCTTCCCTTCGTAGGGAATCTCCGCGGAGTAGACGATGTCCGTCCGCGCCGGACCCGCCCCCTGCTCCCGCAGCGAGGAAGCCCGCAGGAAGTGGCACGTCATGTCGAGGGGGATGACGCGGACGAGGTCGGCCATGAATACGAGCCCGCTCTTCATCAGGCCGACGATGCAGATCTCCCGGTCGGCGAAGGCCTGCGTCACCTCTGCCCCGATCTCGGCTACGCGCTTCCGGAGCTGGTCC